>JBPPMG010000355.1:0-5248 GCA_051305935.1 Thermoanaerobaculia bacterium | reverse complement strand
CGCGCGAGACCGTCGCCGAGGAGCTCGCGCGCGAGGTCGATCGCACTCGCGCCGGTGGTACCGGAGCCAAGTAGCAGCGCGACGAGCTCGGCATCCGAGAGCGTCTGCGGCCCGTGACGGAAGAGGCGCTCGCGGGGCCGCTCGTCGGGAGGGAGCTCCGCGATCGTCAGCGACATGCGCCGATCCTCCGCGCGAGCGCTTCGAGGATCGGCCTCGTCGCCGCGGTGGCCGACGAGCGGATCGACGCCGAGAACGATCCGGTGATCGGCGTGGCGTCGGGGTTGACCTCGATCGTGAAGCCGCCACGCACGAGCGAGACGAGCCCCGCGGCCGGATAGACCGCGCCGGAGGTGCCGATGACGAGCATCACGGCGGCCCCGGCGGCCTCCGTCATCGCGTCCCCGATGAGCTCGACCGGTTCGCCGAACCAGACGACGTCGGGCCGCATGAGCGAGCCGCACGTGCAGCGGGGAGGCATCTCGGCAGGAGGGTCGGGATAGTCGACGCGCTTCCCTTCGCGGACGCAGCGCGCCCGGAAGATGTTGCCGTGGATCTCGATCAGCCGTCGCGTGCCGGCACGAGCATGAAGGCCGTCGACGTTCTGCGTCACGAGCGAGAACTCACACGAGCCGGCGGCAGCCTCGTCGAACCAGGCGAGCGCGTGATGCGCGTCGTTTGGCTTCGCATCGCGGATCAGCCCGCGCCGCCACTCGTACCATTCCCAGACGAGGCGCGGATCGCGCGCGAAGGCCTCCGGAGTGGCGAGCTCTTCGGGACGATGACTCTTCCAGAGACCTCCGGCACCACGAAACGTCGGGATGCCGCTCTCCGCCGAGATTCCTGCGCCTGTCAGGACGACGACGCGTTTCGGGACTGCGATCTCTCCGATCGCTTCAACGACACGTTCAATTTGATTCATCTCTTCTGGTCAGAGGAGAGAGGGAGGCACGGGCGGGAAGATAGTACCTCGGGGGGGCCGGAAGGAGAAGTCGATTGCGCGATTTTTCGATAGGGGACGAGTGGGAGCCCCTCAATCGCGCAATCGAGAATTCGCGCAATCCCGGTCGAGCAATCCCGGTCGAGCAATCCCGGTCAGGACTTCGGCACGTTCTCGTCGAACACCACGATGTACGCCTCCTTGCGGAGGTTCTCCACGTAGGCCTTGTAGTCGCGTCGATAGGTCTCTTCGCTTGCGTCCTGCTTGAGCTGTTCCTTTACCGCCTCGAAGCCGGGTAGCTCGGATTCCAGCCGCTTCTCGACCTTGAGGATGTGGTAGCCGAACTGAGTCGGGATCGGGCCGAGGATGTCGCCTTCCTTCGCGTTGAAGATCGCGGTGTCCAGCTCCGTGATGAGCTCGCCCTTCGTGATCGTGCCGAGCAGGCCACCGTCGCCTTTCGTCGCCGCGTCGGAGAACTGTGCCGCGAGCTCCGCGAAGTTGGAACCGCCGCGCACCTGGGCCGCGATCTCGTCCGCCATCCCTTTCTTCTCGACGGCCACGAGGCCGGTCGCACCCTCGGGCACGACGATGACGATCTCGCGGATGTCGGCGCGCTCGGGAAGGCGATACTGCTCCTTCTCCCGTTCGTAGCGCGCCTTGAGCTCCTTGTCGGAGAGCTCGGCGCGGGAGCGCAGCTCGCGCGAGAAGACCTTGTTGGTCATCAGTGTTTCGCGGAGGCGCGATTCCATCTGCGCCCGCGTCAGGCCGGCTTCCTTGAGCGAATTGTTGAAGTCCTCGTCCGAAGAGATCCCGTACTGCTTCTTGAGGCGCTCGACGGATTCCTGCAGCTCGGCGTCGCTGATGGTGATGTTCAGCCGGTCGGCGCGGTCCTTGATGACCAGCTCCTCGAGCATTTCGTCGAGTAGCCCGGCGCGCGTCCGCTGGATTCGCTCGGCCGCGTCCTCGGGTGTGGTCGCCACTCGCCTGATCTCGCCCTCGGCCATAGCGAGGCGATCGATGTACTGGCTCCGCGTAATGATGCGGTCGCCGACCCGGGCAACGACTGCCTCGACGATCTCGGCGGAGGCAGTTCCAGCCAGCAGAGTGAGTGAGGCGGCAAGGACGAGTGCTGTTTTCTTCATCTTCTAGATCCTGTCGAGGGGCCTGGCTGCGCCCGATTCGCTGCATGTCCGAACGGAGTGGGGAACACGCGGGAACGGCGGGTTATTCGTTCGCCGCGCGAGGATACGCGCCCGTGTAGGGGAATGGAACCCTTTTGGTTAGAACGGTTACGGCAAAGCGCTTCGCCGCGCTGGCCACGGTTTCCGCGACCTTCCTGTCAAACTTCTCGGCCTCGAGCCTGACGCGGATCATTTCGCGCGCCTCCTCGAACGGGATTGAACCGGCAGGCTCCCGCTCCACGACCTTGAATATGAGGAAGACCTCGTCGCTCGAGACCACGCCGCTGTGCTCGCCAGGGCCGAGCGAAAAGATCGCATCCTCGAAAATCGATGGAAGCTGGCCGCGGGAGATGTACCCGATCTCTCCGCCACGCTCCGCGTTGGGGGCTGACGAGAAGCGCTTCGAGAGCTCTTCGAACGCTGCGCCTGCCTTGAGCTCCGCGAGCACCTTGTTCGCCACGGCCTCGTCGCGCACCAGGATCTGCCGCACACGCGCCTGTTCCTCGAGCGTGAACTCGTCCTCGTGCTGCTGATAGAAGGCGCGGATGTCGTCGTCCGACGATTTCGCGACGCTGGTCGACAGGTCGGCAAGCAGGCGAAGGCGCCTCAGCTCGTCGCGCTTCTCGGTCAGCGTCGAGCCCGGGTCCTTCCTGACGGCCTCGGTCACTTTTTCCGTGTCAATGTCGTGATCGTGCGACGCGGCCCATTCCGAGAGAAGGATCTCGTTGATGTACTGGTCGAGGAGAGGGCTCGCCGCGACGGGCGAGATCTGCGCGAGCTCCGTGCCGGTGTTTCTCTTGAGGTAGTGCTTGAACTCCTCGACATTCACCATGCGCGTGCCGATCTGGACGATGATCCCGGGAGGAATCTTCTCGGTAGGCTTGCGGCAGGCGCCAGCCGCGGCGATCAGCAGGATCGCGAGGACGAGGATGAAACGTGTGCAGACGGATCTCAGGGCCGGCTTCCGAGGCGCTTTCAATCGAGTGAAGTTTACAACATGCATCGTGGCGCGGGTTGTGACGTGGCGGTGACGCGGGGAAGTTCGCGGACCCGCGGCGGGTGGCCTGCGTTTCTTCATTCTCCATTCCTCATTCGACACTCTGCATTTCGGTTCTCGTGACTGAGCGGAAACCGAAATGAAGAATGTCGAATGAGGAATGAGGAATGAAGAAGATGGAGACCCCCGGCTGGAGCGCCCTTACTCCGCCTCCAGCCTTCCCAACACCTCGCCGATCGTGCCGAGGAGCGCGGTGCCGCTCTGGGTCGTGGCGAAGGAGAGTACGCCATTCGGGGAGAACTTCGCCTGCGGCATCTCGCCGAGGAGCAGCAGCAGGCGGTTCGGGTCGATCTTCGCGCCGGCCATGAATCGCAGCGCGATCTGTTTTCCCTCGCGCGCGACGCTCTGAACGCCGATTCTCTGCGCCCGGAGCTTGAGACGGACGAAGTCGAGCAGCCGGTCGACGTCGTCGGGAACCGCGCCGAATCGATCGCGCATCTCGGCGCGGATCGCGGCGAGGCGCTCGTCGTCCTTCGCCGAGGCGATCTTCTTGTAGAACATCATGCGCAAGTTCTCGTCGGCGACGTAGTCGCGCGGGATATAGATGTTGATGCCGAGGCTCATCGAGGTCTCGACGACTTCCTCGATCACGTCGCCGCGGAGCTCGGAGATCGCCTCCTCGAGCAACCGGGTGTACATCTCGAAGCCGACGGCGGCGATCTGTCCCGACTGCTCCCCGCCGAGGATGTTGCCCGAGCCGCGGATCTCGAGATCGCGCGCGGCGATGCGGAAGCCGGCACCGAGGTCGGCAAACTCCTGGATCGCAGCGAGGCGCTTGCGTGCGTCGCTCGACAGCGCCTTCTCCGATGGGACGAGCAGGTAGCAGAAGGCGAGGCGGTCGGAGCGTCCCACGCGGCCGCGGAGCTGGTAGAGCTGCGAGAGCCCGAAGCGCTCTGCGTGCGCGATCAGCATCGTGTTGCAGGCGGGGATGTCGATGCCGTTCTCGATGATCGTCGTCGAGAGCAGCACGTCGTGCTTCCGCTCGATGAAGGCCATCATTGCGCGCTCGAGCTCCTTTTCCTCCATCTGCCCGTGCCCGACGATGACGAGGAGTCCGGGTACGAGCGTCTCGAGGTAGTGCTTCATCTCGTAGATCGTGTCGACGCGGTTGTGGACGAAGAAGACCTGGCCGCCGCGCGCGAGCTCGAACTGGATCGCTTCGCTGATGAGCTCGTCGTTCCAGGAGACGATCGCCGTCTGAATCGCGAGGCGGTCTTTCGGAGGCGTCTCGATCACGGAAATGTCGCGAATCCCCGTGAGCGACATGTGGAGCGTGCGCGGGATCGGCGTTGCCGACATCGAGAGGACGTCGACCGACTTCTTGAGCGACTTGAGGCGCTCCTTCTGCGCGACGCCGAAGCGCTGCTCCTCGTCGACGACGAGGAGCCCGAGATCGCGGAACTGGATGTCCTTCGAGAGGAGCCGGTGCGTGCCGACGAGGATGTCGATCTCGCCCGCGGCGACCTTCGTGGCGATCTCCTTCTGCTCCTTCGTCGAGCGGAAGCGCGACATCAGCTCGATTTGAACGGGGAACGACGCAAAGCGGCGGAGGAAGGTGCGATAGTGCTGGTAGGCGAGGATCGTCGTCGGCGCGAGCATGGCGACCTGCCGCCCGTCCATCGCCGCCTTGAACGCGGCGCGCATCGCCACCTCGGTTTTGCCGTAGCCGACATCGCCGCAGAGCAGGCGATCCATCGGCTTGCGCGACTCCATGTCGTTCTTCACGTCGTCGATCGCCGCCGCCTGATCTTCGGTTTCGTCGAACTCGAACGCGTCCTCGAACTCCTTCTGCCACGGCGTGTCGGTGGCGAACGCGTGGCCGCCGATCATGCGCCGCGTGGCGTAGAGCTTGAGCAGCTCGTCCGCCATGTCGCGCATCGCCTTCTTCACCGATGCCTTCGTGCGAGCCCAGGCCGTGCCGCCTAACTTGTCGAGCCTGGGCGGCGCATCGGCCCCGCCCGAGTACTTCTGGACGAGGTGGAGGCTTTCCATCGGAAGGAGGAGCTTTCCCTTCGCGGAATACTCGATTTCCATGACTTCGCGCTCGGCGTCGCCGAACGGGATGCGCTGAAG
>JBPPMG010000313.1:0-2322 GCA_051305935.1 Thermoanaerobaculia bacterium | reverse complement strand
GTGTGATCGCGTCCTCGCAGGACCGCTCTCACGGGTCCGATCGCGCGGCCCGCGCGCGCGTCCTGCGGCTCCGAGACTGCCGATTGGATCGCCCCAGACTCGATCTTCCCCGATTCGAACGTTCACGGACGAACGCGGTACCGGCACACCTGCCGGGCCGCGTTCCTGCGTCCTTCCCCGCTGCGTTGTTCCCCATGAGGCACACGCCTCCTTTCCCCCGTCGGAGTTAGAGCGCCCATGACCGAGAAACTGGGTCGCAAGATCACCCTGATCGCCGTGCTCGTCGTGCTGGCGGTCGCTTGTCTCGCCGTCCCGAGCCGGCCGTTCCGGCTCGGTCTCGACCTGCAGGGCGGCACGCGCCTCGTCTACAAGTTCGACTTCGAGGAAGCGGCGCGGCGCGGGCAGATCAGCAAGGCGGACCTCACGAACAAAGAGGGCCTGCTCGACTCCTTCAAGGAGATCATCCACCAGCGCCTCGACCCGAAAGGCGTCAAGGAGATCTCGATCCGCAAGCAAGGCAGCGATCAACTCGTGATCGAGCTGCCGGGCGCGGCCGAGTTCCAGGCGGAAGCCGTCACGTGGAAGCTCGGTGCGCAGCTCACCGCCGACGAGCGCAACCAGCTCGTGCTCGATCCGGGTCCCGCGGCCGACGCGCCCGCGACGAAACAGGAGCGCATCGAGGCCGTCGAGAAGATCAAAGCTTTCCCGGTCACGGGCGGCATAGTCCGCATCGGTAGCGAGGCGATCCAGTACACCGCCCGCGAAGGCAACACGCTCCGCGCGCTGCAGCGCGGCATGGACAAGACCGAGGTCGGCGAACACGCGACGGGCGCACTCGTGGACCTGCTCACGAGCAACGAGCTCGAGACCATCATCACGTCGATCGGCGATCTCCAGTTCATGATCGTCGCTTCGCAGAACGATCCCGAGCTCGCGCGCCTGGGCACGGACCTGAACAAGGAGCGTGCGAAGCTCGACACGTGGATCAAGGCGAACCCCGGCCGCTCGATCGAGGAGTTCAACTCGCTCGAGCCCGAGAAGAGCGGCCCGGTCGCGAGTATCCGTTGGTATCCGCGGCGCGTGGTGCGCGGACAGATCGAGACGCCCGTCGAGACCCGCCTCGAAGGCGTGCTGATCACGTCGAACCCCGAGTGGATCTTCACCGGGAGCGATTTGAAGCGCGTCGAAGGTGCCTCGGACAACGCCGGCCTGCCCGCCGTGCATCTCGAGATCGCGGACGCGAAGAAGAACGCGTTCAGCGACTTCACGACGACGCACATCGGCCGCCAGATGGCGATCGTGCTCAACCGCGAGATCGCGACCGACCCGGTGATCAAGTCGAAGCTCCCCGGGAGCTGCATCATCGAAGGCGGCGCGAGCGGCTTCACGCTCAAGGAAGTGCAGGACCTCGTCCGCATCCTGAAGTCGGGCTCACTGCGCGTGAAACCGACGCTGCTCGACCGCTCGCGCGTCGGCGCGAGCCTCGGACAGGATTACATCCACACCAGCATCCTCAGCGCGTTCGCCGCGCTCGGGCTGATCATCCTCTTCATGCTCTTCTTCTACCGGAAGCTGGGCGTGTTCTCGGTCATCGGCCTCGTGCTGAACCTGCTGTTCCTGATGGCCGGTCTCGCCCGACGACTGACCGCTCGCGTCGATCCGGGTGTCTGCGCGCTTGTACGTGATGCTGAACACGGTGAAGCCGCGGTCGCCGACCGCCGAGTCGGAGATCTCCTTGACCTCGGACTCGCCGATCGCGCCCGCGATCTTGCTCACGCGTTCGCGCAGTGCCTCGACTTGCATCGGCTCGGCGGTGCGGACCTTCATCGTGAAGCCGCCCTGGAAGTCGATGCCCCAGACCTTCTCGCGCGGCAGCGCGACGAGCAGCACGAAGCCGAGGAGCGCGAGCGCCCACGACGCGTACAGGAACTTCTTGTAGTTCGCCATGAACCGGATCTTCGGCACCGCGAACATCGGTGCCATCGTGAGCTTCGTCGTGCCGCGCTTGATGTCGAGCAGCACGAGCGCTTCCGTCACGACGATGACCGTGAAGAGCGTCGAGAGGATGCCGATGTTCAACGTGACCGCGAACCCGCGGATCGGACCGGTGCCGACGTACTGGAGGATCACGCCGGAGATCAGCGTCGTCAGGTTCGAGTCGATGATCGCGACGCCAGCGCGTTCGAACGCGGCCTTGCAGGCTTGGACGAGCTTCAACCCGCGCGCGAGTTCTTCGCGCAGACGCTCGTAGATGAGGAGGTTGCCGTCGACGGCCATGCCGAGCGTGAGGATGAGCCCCGCGACACCCGGCAGCGTGATCGT
>JBPPMG010000292.1:0-13000 GCA_051305935.1 Thermoanaerobaculia bacterium | reverse complement strand
CAGGTTCTATACTGACCACATGGAGTCGACGGTGGCGTTTCTGGATCCAGCGCCCGATCGAGCCTTGGCGCTGGCGCGGGCCGCGATCCGCGACCACCCGGAGTGCGTCTGGACACGCGCTCCCCACGCGCCGCTGTTAACACTCGAGGATGTGGTCCTCGTCGTGCGGCGGCTCAGGCAACATGGGTCCGCGGCCGCCTGGCGTCGCGCCCTCGAGATCGAGCGATGCCTGTAACACCTTTTCAAGCAGCCGTGCTGCGCACGTTGGCCCCGAACCGGTCTCGCGAGAGCTTTCTCGCATCCCGTGGAGTCAACGCGAAATGCTCTTTTCTGTCCCTGATTTCCTGATTTTTCATCTTGCACACGCGAATGCCTGACATCACTGACGATCGTCGATACAAGGGCTGGGTGCGCCCGGGGCCGCGGGTGCCTGGCGGCATCGAGCCGGACGAAGGCGAGAGCCTCGATTTCATCGGGGGGTTCTATCGGATCTTCCAGTACGAACGCGGGCACCGCTTTTCGACCGACGACGTGATGACTGCGTGGTACGGCACCCAGTGGGCGCCACGCGTGGACCGCGCCGCCGACCTCGGCTCGGGAATCGGCTCGGTCGCATTGCTCGCCGCGTGGCGGCTTCCCGGCGCGACGTTCTGCACCGTCGAAGCGCAGGAGATGTCGATCAGGCTTGCGAGAAAGAGCATCGAGTACAACGGGCTCGCCGGGCGCTTCCGCGCCTATCACGGCGACCTGCGTGACCCGTCGATCCTCGCGGACGAGGCACCGTTCGACCTGGTCATGGGCTCACCTCCGTACTTCCCTCCGGGCACGGTCACGGAGGCAAACCACGAGCAGGCGGTGTCGGCGCGAATCGAGATGCGCGGTGGCGTGGAGGATTACGCTGCCGCTGCGGCGCGCATCCTGGCGCCGGGCGGAACCTTCGCGTTCGTCTTCCCTTTCCTGCAGCGAGCTCGCGCGGAGACTGCGTTAGGCAGCCACGGCCTGACCCTGCTTCGCCGTCGCGACATGGTGTTCAAGGAAGGCGCGACGCCGATGATCTCCCTCTTCGCGGCCGCACGCACCTGCGATTTGCCGGAAGCATTCGGTCCGGCAGGCTCGTGGAAAGCGCAGATCGAGCCCCCTCTGGTGATCCGCACCGCGAGCGGCGCGACTACCCAGGAGTACGCGGCGGTCAAGATGAGCTTCGGATTCCCGCCGGGCGACATCGCGACGGGCGAAGGCTAGCGACGCGGCGGCAGCGTTGCCGCGCCAATCACGGCTCTGGCGCGGCACGGGAAACATGTCGCCCTGAGCGAAGCGAAGGGCCTCTCAGGGTTCTACCATCGCGGCTTTCGGTCACTGGTTTCCTTCCTCATCGCGCGACGACAGAAGCCTGAGAGGTCCTTCACTCCGCTTCGCTCCGTTCAGGACGACAAGCTGCTCGAGTGTGCCGCGCTTCAGAACGATCGGCCGATGAAGAAGTAGAGCGCGTGCTCTCCGCCTTCAGCGAAGCCGGCCGCCAGGTACATCGGACCGAAGATCGTGTCCGCTCCGAGCGTGAGGCTGCCCGCGTAAAGGAGATCGGAGGCACTGACCTGCTCGGACTCGTCCCACAGATTGCCGGCTTCGACGGAGCCGCCGATGTAGATCCCGTTCCCGAGGCCGAGAGGGAGATCGCCGAAGCGATAGAGATAGAGCGCGGTGAGGTTTCCGCCGTACTGTCCCGTGATGCTGCCGGCGGGCGCTCCGGAGAGCCTGAAGAGGCCGCCGAGCGTGAAGATTTCCGGAGACGTGGAATCGAGCGCGCTGTAGAGATTCGACAGGCCCAGCAGCGTGTGCCTGCCGCGGCTTCCGGCGAGCCCCACGAACCCGGCGAGATGCTGGTAGTCTGCGTCGGCGCCCAGCTCTTCGCGCGAGTCGAGGTAGTCCGCCACCACGAAGTACCCCTCGCGGGGGAAATTCATGTTGTCGAGCTGGTCGACGATCGCGGTGAAGTGAATGCCCGCGAGATCGGACTCGATCTCGCGAGGAAGGCCCGTCGGCGGCCCGGAATCGTCTCCACCTCGCGCCTCGGCGACCGAGGTGCCATGAGTGAGCCCGAGCCTCAGCTCGGCGTAGCGGCCCAGCTGAAGCCCGACGTCCGCTTCGACCTGTGCGACGTCGATTCGGTACGGGGCGACCGCGCCACCGGCGACGGGCACGGGCAGATACTCCGTCGTGGAACCCTGAAGCGCCCTGACGGCGACGAACCACGTCTGGCGGAGACTCAGCGGCTGATAGAGCTCGCCGGCGATCGTGGGATTCTCGCCGAGCCGGGCCTGGAGCTTCAGCTCTCCCCGCGTTCGATTGAGCCTCGTCATCGTGTAGTCGGCCAGCACGTCGAACGAGCTTTCACCTTCGAGGTCGGCGACGACATTGAGCCCGAAGCGGAGGTAGTTAGGCCCCCAGGGCTTGTCGATCGCCTCGATGTAGAGCTCGAAATCGCGATCGACCTGCTCGAGGCGGAAGTCGACTCTCTCGTAGTCGCCCGTCTGGTAGAGGCGCTCGAGGTCCTCCCGAATCGCCTCCAGCACGAACGGGTCGCCGGGACGGGACTTCACGTGGCGCATCACGAACCGCACATCGGCGGTCGAGCTCTGCGTGAGCTGGATCGACCGGACCTTCGCATCTGTGAAAGTGCGTGGCCGGCGGATGCGCTCGAGACGAGCCTGGAACTCCGCTTCGGGCAGCGCGTACTTCTCGAGCTCCGATGCGACGCTGCGTGCGGCGGTCTCCCCGAGAGGGACCATCTCGACGCTCCGTTCGAACTGGGACGAGCCGAATCCGTCGAGATCGGGGCGGATGACCACGTCCGCGAGCCGGAGCTGCTCCCGGACGTTCGTCGCGATCTGGAAGCCGATGACCTGGCCGGTGACGCTGCCGATCGACCAGAGTTTCTTCTTCTCTTCGTGTGGCAGGCTGACGTCCACAGCGATGATGACGTCGGCGCCCATCTCGCGTGCGAGGTCGACCGGCAGGTTGCGTGCGAGCCCGCCGTCGACGAGCGTACGGCCGTCGATCTCCACGGGAGAGAAGATGCCGGGCAGCGACATGCTCGCGCGCATCGCCTGCCCGAGGTCTCCTCCGCGCAGCACGACGAGCTCGCCGGTGTGGAGGTCGGTCGCGGCGGCCCGGAATGGAATCGGGAGCCTGTCGAAGTCTCTGATGCCGGCCGCCTGCAGCGCCATCTCCTGGAGCGCGAAGCCGAGCTTCTGCCCGGTGATGAGGCCGGGAGGGATCTGAAATCTGCCGTAGTTGAATCCCGCCTCGAAGCGGGTCAGGTAGAGCTGATCGTCGACTTTGCGACGATAGGGGAGCTGTCGTCGCGGGGGCCTGTCGTCCAGCAGATTGCGCCAGTCGGTGGTGGCGAGAATCGTCTCCATCTCGGCGGGAGAAACTCCGGAGGCGTACAGCCCTCCGACGATCGCCCCCATGCTCGTGCCCGCGACGAAGTCGATCGGGATGCGCATCTCCTCGAGCACCTTGATGACGCCGACGTGAGCGCTGCCGAGCGCAGCGCCGCCACTCAACACCAGTCCGATTCGGGGCCGCGGCGGAGGTTGATCCTCGGTCTGCGCGGCCGAGCCGTGCGCAAGGAGAGCCATGAGGATCGAACCGACGGTGAGAACAGAAGAGTGTCGTTTCATGCGACTCCTCGCGGGCTGTTGAGGACGGTGCGCGGCCGGGCGACCTGGGGGATCCGAACGCGGAGCGATGCTAGCAGTTGTGCTCCGCGCGATTCGTGTCGCGGGTCACAGCGCGGATCGCAGCTTCCGCCGCGGGCCGGACCACGGTCAACATTCGAGGATTGATTCCGATCGGCCGCCACGGATGGAGTCCCCGTTCTCCATCCTCCATTCCGAATGCCGAATGAGGAATGAAGAAAGGAACGGCCCCCGCTGCAGGGTGCGTCAGCCTCTCAGCGCCTCCACCGGCTCCATTCTCGACGCGACCACGCTCGGGTAGAGCCCCGCGGTGAGGCCGATGCCGATGGCGAAGCTTCCTGCGATCACGAGGCCGGGGAACGAGACCATGAGGCCGCCGGGGAAGTTGCTGCCGATCGCGAGGACGAGCAGCACACCGAGGCCTCCGCCGATCGTGGCGCCCATGGTCGAGAGCGTGATCGACTCGATGAGGAACTGCACGAAGATCTCGCCGTCGCTCGCGCCCATCGACTTGCGCAGGCCGATCTCGTAGAGACGCTCGCCGATCGAGATCTTGAGCACGGAGAAGATCCCTACGCCGCCGATCACCAGCGACACACCCGCGATCGAGAAGAAGACGATCATCCAGTTGCGAAGCAGGACGTCGATCTTCTCGCGCTCTTCGAGGATCTCCTTGCCGACGTTGGTGACCTTGACGTCGCGGATGCCGTTGTGCGCCCGCGTCATGATGCTCTTCGTTTCGTCTTCGGCTTCGATCGCCCGCTCGAACTGCGCCGCCTTCACGACCATGTACGAGACCGAGTTGCGCCCGTAGATCGTCTCGTACGTCGACAGGGGGACGTAGATGCCGCGCGTCTCGCGCAGCATGTCGTCGTCGTTGACGAAGTTCATGTCGAACTTGTGGACGACGCCGATGACTTCGAGCCTCCGCCCCGAAAGGGTGATCTGCTCGCCGATCGCGTCCTTCTTGCCGAAGAGCTTCTCCTTCAGCTCCCAGCCGAGAACGCAGACCGGGCGCGCGCCCTGCTGGTCGCGCTGGGAGACGAAACGCCCCATCGACGTGGAACGGTTGCGCACGTACTCGAACTCGGGAGTGACGCCATACACCGACGCCTTCCGCATCAGGCCGTTGGCGGCAACGATCCCCTCGCCCTCGGCCACGGGAGCGTGGGAGCTGGTCTCGACGGCGTTCTTGAACGCCGCGCGATCTTCTTCGCGCAGGCCGCGGGAGAAGTGGGCCTTCGACTGCTGAAGCCGGTCGACGGGCCGCTTGCCCGAAACGTAGAGGACGCCGTCGTAGCCGAGGTCGTTGATCCCCTTCTCGACGCCGGCGCGGATGCCGCCCAGGAGCGAGAGCACCACCACGAGCGAGACGGTGCCGAGGATGACGCCCGAGAGGGTCAGCATCGAGCGCAGCTTGTGCGCACGGATCTCCTCGAGGCTGGTTCGGACCGATTCTTTGATCTGCATGGCGTGCTCGTCCTTGTCGCTGCTTGAATTCGCTATTCGACGCGAAGCGCTTCGATCGGGTTGAGGCGCGAGGCCTTGAGCGCCGGGTAGACGCCGAAGACGATTCCCGTGCCGGCGGCGAAGATGAGCGCCTTGAGGATGACCTCGGGGGTGATGATCGCGGGCTGGTTCGTCAGCATGCTGATGCCGCTGGTGAACGCGCGCCCCAGGAAGATCCCGATGATCCCTCCGAGCGCGGAGACGAGCACCGCCTCGGCCATGAACTGGCCGAACACGTGGAGGCCGCTCGCGCCGATCGCCTTGCGGATGCCGACCTCGCGGATGCGCTCGTTGAACGACGCCATCTGGATGTTCATCACGACGATGCCGCCGACGAAGAGCGAGATGATGCCGCACACCATGAAGGTGACGTCGTACATCTTCCCCTGCTCCTCGTTCTGCTTGAGGCGCTCGACGCGCGAGATGACCTCGAAGTCGGTGACGCCGTGCTCGCGCTTGAGGACCTTCTCGATCTCTTCGACGGCTTCCTTCGCCCGCTTGGTGTCCTTCATCCGGACGTGCATGAAGGCGACGCGACCGGTCTTGAGCGACTCGCCGCGCCGCGTCATGAGCGTCGTGACGGGGACGAAGATCTGGCGGTTCATCCAGCGAAGCGCGTTGCGGCCGCTGTTGAACGTGAAGAACTTGTGCTCCATGACGCCGACCACGACGTAGCCGGTGCCGTTGATCGACACGGTCTTGCCGATCGGGTCGTCGCTGCCGAAGAGCTCGGCGGCGCGGTCGGTTCCGAAGACGACGACGCGCGTCGCGCCCCGGATGTCGCTGTCGGTGATGAAGCGGCCGCGATCGATCTTGAAGTCGTTCATCGGGCTGAAGGCCGGGACGACTCCGGAGATCTCGCGGGTCTTCTCGCGATCGCCGAAGCGGAGGATCGCCTGCTCGCTGATGACGGGGGAGACGAGGTCGATCTCCTTCGCCTGTTTCTCGATCGCCATCGCGTCGCCGAAGGTGAGCCCCTTCGACGCGGCGGCGCGCGCGGAGTCGGTCACTTTGCCCGACTGCTTGTTCCAGACGAAGATCTTCGCGATGCCGCCGCTCTCCTTGTAGAAGCGCTGCGACTGCTCGCGTCCCGCCGCGGCGAGGGCGAAGGTTGCGACGATCGACGCGACCCCGAGGACCACGCCGATGAGCTGCAACATCGTGCGACCCATGTGGGTGCGGATGTCGGCGATGCCATCGAGGATCGATTCGAAGAGGATCATGCCACCTGCTCCCCGGGCAGCGCGTCGACGATCTCGCCGTCGACGATGCGGATTCTGCGGTGCGTGCGCGCGGCGATCGCCGGGTCGTGCGTCACGATCACGATCGTCTCGCCCTTCGAGGCCAGAGTCTCGAAGATGTCGATGATCTCGGTGCCGGTCTTCGAGTCGAGGTTGCCCGTCGGCTCGTCGGCCAGGATCAACGAGGGATTGTTCACGAGCGCGCGGGCGACCGCGACGCGCTGGCGCTGACCGCCGGAGAGCTCAGCCGGCCGGTGCTTCGCGCGGTTGCCGATTCCCACCAGCTCGAGCGCGAGGCGCGCCCGCTCTGTCCGCTCGTCCGAGTCGATGCCGGCGTAGAGCAGCGGCAGCTCGACGTTCTTGAGGATCGAGGCGCGCGGCAGGAGGTTGAAGGTCTGGAAGACGAAACCGATCTTCTGGTTCCGGATCTTCGCGAGGCCTCCGCCTCCGATCGCGGCGACGTCCTGGCCGTCGAGCCAGTAGCTGCCTTCGGACGGGGAGTCGAGGCATCCGAGGATGTGCATGAGGGTCGACTTGCCGGAGCCCGACGGGCCGATGATCGAGACGAACTCGCCTTTGCGGATCTCCGCGTCGATGCCGCGGAGCGCCTCGACGGCGTTCTCTCCCGAGTCGTACGTCTTGCAGATGCCGGAGAGCTCGATCAGCGCGCGCTCGGGCGCAGGCTGGGCGGGCTGCTTTTCCTCTTTCCGGCCGCCCGCGAAGTTCAGGATGCTCAGGATGCTCATGGAGTGTCCCTCAGAAGTTGATTTACGAGGTTCGGGTCGCAGGGTTGCGTCGGGGGGGCGGGATTCTGCGCCGCTACGCAGTGGTCTGCGGTGCGCTGCAAATCCTCGTCACCGATTTCCGTAGGGGCGACCCGGTGGGTCGCCCGATACGTAGCCATGAATCCCACGAAAAAAGGGCGACGCATCGCGTCGCCCTTTTGAATCCGTGGCGTTTCCCTAATTGTTGCTGCCTTAGTCGTCGTCGTTCTCGTCGCCCTTCGGGAGGGTCGGGTCTTCGAGGGCGATCTCTTCGCCGGCCTTCAATCCCTTGAGGATCTCGACGCGCGAGTTGTCGGCGAGGCCCGTCTCGACGACGCGCTTCTCGAAGAAGTCCTTCCAGGCGTCCTTGTCGAACTCAGCCTTGTCCTTCTTCTCCTTGCCCTTGTTCTCCTTCGCCGTCACGGCGCGGGCCTCGAGGATCGCCTTGGTCTGTTCCGGAGTGAGGCTCTTCTTCACGAATACGACGTCGCCGTCGTCCTTGTGGAAGACGCCCTCGATCGGCGCGCCTAACACGCCTGCCTTCTTCTCACCGAGGATCTCGATGTTCGCGGTCATGCCGGAGCGGAGCTCCATTCCCTGCGCGTCGAGGCGGATCTCGACGTCGAAGACGCGGATTTTTTCGGCGACGCGGACGGCAGGGGCGATGCGGTCGATGCGGCCGTTGAACGAGACCTTCGGGAAGGCGTCGAGCGTGACCTTCGCGGTCTGGCCGACGTGCACCTTGCCGATGTCGATCTCGTTGATGCCCGCCTTGATGATCATCGACGAGGTGTCGGCGACGCTGAAGAGAACGGTTCCGGCGTTGAATGACGACACGCCCGAAGTGACCGTCTCACCGACCTGCACATTGCGGGTGAGGACCACGCCGCTCATCGGCGCGGTGATGTTCGAGCTCGACGCCGAGGCCTGGCTGATGGGGATGCCCTGCGACTCGACGATCGAATACTTCTCCCTTGCCGACTGGTACTCCTGTTTCGTGCGGAGGAACTGGGTCTCGCTCGCGCGGCTCTGATTGGCCGACATGAGGCCGGAGAGGAAGAGCGTCTGGTCGGCCTCGTAGTCCTTGCGGGCCTGGTCGAAGGCGATCTCGGCCTCGGCGAGGGTGCTCTTGGTCTGCGAGAGCGACTGCGCCTGATTGAGGTCGGGCTCGACGCGGGCCAGCATCTGGCCTTTCTGCACGACGTCGCCGTCGCGAACCATGAGCTCGACGATCTTGCCGGAGACCGGGCTCTTGACGTCGACCTTCACTTCCGGCTCGACGTTTCCAACCTCGGTGACCTTGACCTGAATGTCTCCGGTCTCGACCTTGCCGGTCCGGACGCCCGATTCGAGCTCCTTCTTGCCGTTTCCACGCGTGGCGAATGCCCCGACGGCGACCAGCAGGACCAGGACGACAAGGATGATTCCGTATTTCTTCTTCTTGGACGTGCTCATTTTTGTACCCTCGTGCTTTGTTGCTGCACGGGTATTCGTAGGAAGAGACGAAAAGTTTCAGGTCGTTACCGAGGGAAAGGCGAAAGGCGAGAGGCGAGTTGGTTGCGTCGCGTAGCGACGGCCGAGCTTAGCCCCCGGTCGAAGACCGGGGGAACCGGGACGATGAAAATTGTGCGCGCCGCGTAGCGGCGCCAACACCACGGCCCCGTCGCCTCACGGTTTCTCGCATTTCGGCGCGTTCGAGCACGCGCTGCGGGGAGCGACGTCTACGGCCTGCCCGCGCGCGGAGCGCTTGGGCTCAGCCTCCGCCACAAGGTGGACGAAGGTTCGGTGCGCCTGCTGACCGGACTGCGCATCGGCGCGGTTTCGGAGCACGACCGTGAGATCGTCGTCAGCGACGTCACCGGTGTAGAGGTTGCGCGCGTCGACGAGATCATCGTCGCCACGGGCGCGAGGCCCGACCTCGAGATGCTTCGCGAGCTTCGGCTCGACCTCGATCCGGCGATAGAGAGTCCCAGGGCGCTCGGGCCGCTGATCGATCCGAACGAGCACAGCTGCGGATCGGTGCGGCCGCACGGAGCGTTCGAGCTCGAACAGCCCGAGTCCGGCTTCTTCGTCGTCGGGATGAAGAGCTACGGCCGCGCGCCGACCTTTCTGCTGGAGACGGGATACGAGCAGGCGCGCTCGGTGGCGGCATATCTCGCGGGCGACCACGCCGCCGCGAGGGAAGTGATGCTGGAGCTCCCTGAAACCGGCGTGTGCAATGTGACTTCTGGTGGAGCGATCGCCGCGGGCGACGCGTGCTGTGGACCTGTTACGACGAACGAGGAGAAGACCATGAACGACACGAAGACCTACGCCGAAGTGAACGATGCCGCGACGACTGCGAGCGCCTGCTGCGGCGGCCCCGCGAAGGAAGACGCGAGCGCCTGCTGCGTGAAGGATGCGGAGGAGAAGGCGAAGGGAGCGGACGGTTGCGGCTGTTCCGTCACGAAGCCGTCACTTCGCGACCCGGTGCCATCGCAGGCATCATGCTGTGGATGACCCGCGCGAGCGCGACGAAGTCCTCGGTGATTGCGTCGGCCGTGCTGACCCTGGCGATGCTGGGTGACTCGCTGCTCTACGCGGTGCTTCCCCTCAACGCGGCCCACTTCGGCATCTCGCTTGCCGGGGTCGGAGTCCTGCTCTCGGCGAACCGGTTCGTCAGGCTGTTGCTGTTCAGCCGGTTCGCCGCATCCGCGAGGCGATGGGGGCTGCGGCGCATGACGATCGTCGCGGCGGTTCTCGGCGGGCTCTCGACGATCGCGGTCGCGCTCTCGAGCGGCATGGCGCCTCTGTTAGGCGCGAGGATCGTCTGGGGCATCGCCTTCGGGATCCTCGCGCTGACGACGCTCGGCTACGCGACGTCGTCGGTCGACGGGGCGGGGGCGAGGGTCGGGCTGGCGCTCTCGATCCGCGAGGCCGGCCCGCTCTTCGCCTATACGGCGGGCGTGGCGATCGCGGCATCGCTCGGCGCGCGCGAGGCGATGCTGGCCATGGGTACGATCTCGCTGCTCGCGATTCCGCTCGCGCTCACGCTGCCGGCCGGCGTGACGCCGGGGCGACCGGGGCCCGGGGAGCAGGACAAGGCAGCGAGACGAACGGTGTCGCGCACGGAGTTGATCGCGTGCGCGCTCGGCTTCGTCGTCGATGGAGTCTTCGTCACGACGATCGGTCTCGCGTTCGCGGCGCAGGCGGGCCTCGCCGGGGCGGCCGCATTCGCGGCGCTGGCTCTCGCCGGGAAGCGGTTCGCCGTCATCGTCTTTGCGCCGTTGGGAGGGCGTATGGGCGATCGGTTCGGTGCGACGCGAACGCTGGTCGTGTCGCTGGTTGTAGGTGCGGCGGGTGCAGCGATGATCGCGGCGGGCGCGATGGCCCCGGGTGTCGCGACGCTCGTCGGCGCCGCGGCGGTCGCGTTCACCGCGCTTCCGCTTTCCGGAGCAGACGGCGATCGGGACGAGCATCTCCACCGGCTCGCAAGACTCAACGCGGCGCGGGATCTCGGCGCGGCGATCGGCCCGATCGTCGGGATCGCCCTGTTCTCGAGGCTCGGCGGAACGACTCTTTACTGCTGCAGCGCGGCGCTGATCGTGGCGATGGCTGTGATCGCGCAGCTGGTTCGCGCGAAGGGTAGTGGAGTCGGCGAGGTCCCGGATCGTGCGCTACTCGTGAATCGTGGTGCTCCCGGGCGGCACTTCGGAGCTCAGGCGCTGCTCGAGATCGAGCGCACCGTGAAACACGCCGATGACCTCGATGTGGCCGGCACTGCTTCGGTAGACGATCCGGTAATGACCGTAGAGGACCATCCGAAGCTCGGACAAGGCCGGCGTCTCGATGCGCGATCCTGATTCCGGGAAGGAGCGCAGCCGTTCGACTCGATCGAGGATTCCGTCTACCACGCGGGCAGCGGACGCCGGGCTCGAGGAGGCGACGTAGTCGAAGATCTCGCGAAGCCAGCTGCGCGCTTCGTCGGTCCAGACTACTTCGACCATGATTTCGTGTCGCGGACGACGTCTTCGTGGCTCACGACGCGCCCTGCGTCGGCGTCACGAACGCCACGTTCGATCATTCGAATGAATGCGATCTCCTGGAGAATCTGATCGAGCGTGCTGTCATCCGGCAGTCGGTCGAGAATCGCTGCGACACGCGCTTTCGCGGTCGGCGGCGGCGGTTGTTTCGACATGCACTTGATGATACCTCGGGTGAGCGTCGTTGGCCGAGGTTGGGCCGGGTCTTCATCTCTTCCTCCGCGTTCACAGTGCTCACCTCGGTGCTCGTTCCGAAGCGAGAGTCGGCATGAGGTTCGAGGGGGCGCGGGGCAGCAATCACCGCCCCAATCCCCACCTTCGTCGCACGCTTCGTTCCCACACTCCAAAGACGAATCGGTCGGTGAGGAGACCGAGGGCGATGATCACGACCATGACGGCGACCACCTGGCTCATGTCGTTGAGCTCGCGGCCCATCATCAGGAGGTGACCGAGGCCCGGAAGGGTGTAGAGGAGCTCGCCGGCCATGAGCGAGCGCCACGCGAACGACCAGCCTAACTTCATGCCGGTGACGATCGACGGCAGGGCGGCGGGGAAAATCACCGACGTGTAGAGCTGCAGCCCGTGTGCGCCGAGGTTGCGCGCGGCGCGCGTATAGATCGGCGGGGTGTTGTGGACGCCGTCCTGCGTCGCCTGTGCGATCGAGAGCACGGCGCCCATCACGACGACGAAGAGGATCGCCTTCTCGCTGAGGCCGAACCAGAGCAGGGCGAGTGGGAGCCAACAGATGCTCGGCAGCGCCTGAAGGCCCATGACGAGGAGGCCGAGCGTCTCGGCGAGCCAGCGGACGCGCGCGAGGAGGACGCCGATGACCAGGCCGAGGACCGTCGCGATCGCGTATCCCGCGACGAGGCGTTTGAGGCTGCCCGCGATGCCGAGCAGGAACGTGCGGTCCTCGAATCCGAGGACGAGCGCGCGCGCGACGCCGGTCGGCGACGGGAAGAGGTACTCGGGCCAGAGCTTCATCCTGCCGAGGATTTCCCAGAGCGCGATGACGGCGACGAAGAACGCGATGCGCCGCGCGACGACCACGGGGCTCAGCCCGAGGAAGAGGTGCTGAGGCGCGCGTTCAACCTGCGGCAACGGACACCTCGTCCACGAGTTTCACGTCGGCGGAGATTCGACGCGCGAAGGCGTTCACTTGCGCGTCGTCGATCTGACGCGGCCGCGGGAGGTCGATGTGGTGCTCGGCGACGATTCTGCCCGGGCGCGGAGACATGACGAGGACGCGGTCGCCGAGGACGACGGCTTCGCGCACGTTGTGCGTGATGAAGACGATCGTCTTGCGGGTCGAGAGCCAGATCTCCTGAAGCTCGGTATGGAGGATGCCGCGCGTGATCGCGTCGAGCGCGCCGAACGGCTCGTCGAGCAGAAGCACGTCGGGCTCGACGGCGAGCGCGCGCGCGAGGCTGACACGCTGGCGCATTCCGCCGGAGAGCTCGTGGACGTTCGCGTGGGCGAACGGCTCGAGGTGGACCATGCGAAGGAGCTGGCGCGCGCGGGCTTCGCGGTCGCCGGGCGCGAGCTTCTTCATCTTCAGCCCGAATTCGACGTTCGCGAGAACCGAGAGCCAGGGAAAGAGCGCGCCGTCCTGGAACATGAGAGCGCGTGACGGGTCGGTGCCGGTCACCGGCTTGCCGTTCGCGACGATCAGTCCGGCGGTCGGATACTCGAGACCCGCGAGCATGTAGAGGAGCGTCGACTTTCCGCATCCCGAGAGGCCGACGATGCAGACGAACTCGCCG
>JBPPMG010000290.1:0-2589 GCA_051305935.1 Thermoanaerobaculia bacterium | reverse complement strand
ACGAGGAGGCGGGGGCCTTCCCCGAGACGTTCCTGACGGCGTTTCTCAACATCTTCCTCCTCGGCGAGGTCCGCCGCGGCGCAACGGTCCTGATTCACGGCGGCGGAAGCGGGGTCGGAACCTCCGCCATTCAGCTCTGCAGGGAAGAAGGAGTCCGGGTTCTCGTCACCGTCGGTTCGCCCGAGAAGGCGAAGCGATGCGTCGAAACAGGGGCGGAGGTCGCGATCAATTACAAGGAGGAGTCGTTCGCAGAGGTCGTGCGCGAGGCGACGCGCGGGGAAGGGGTCGACATGATCCTCGACCACATCGGCGCCGACTACCTCGAGCCGAACCTCGCGAGCCTCGCCATCGGCGGAAGGCTGGTCGTCATCGGCGGGATGGGCGGACGGCGCGCCGAGATCGACCTCGGCCGGCTTCTCGTGCGGAGACTCCAGGTCATCGGCTCCACTCTCCGCTCCCGGCCGCCCGAAGAGAAGCGCCAGATCGTGAAGGCTTTCCTCGGCCAGTTCGGCGTCGCCCTCCGCGAGGGAAAACTCCGCCCCATCGTCGACTCGATCTTCCCCCTCGCGGAAGCCGAGGCCGCTCATGGGCGGATGGTGTCGAGCAAGCACTTCGGAAAGATCGTGTTGAGAAGGGGCTAGGGGCCTGAGTGGCGGAGGCTTCAGCCTCCGTCAACCGTCCTGAAACACGCAATGAAACGATCCCGGAGTGCTCTGTCGGCTGCGGTGACGATGTGGGAGAGCGTCGGAGGATGAATCCTCCGCCACTGCGGCAATCTACCTGAGCTGATACAGCACGAACTCCGCGTTCCGCGCGACTTCCGTGCCCCGTCCCGCGATCAGCCCTCGGAGCGCCTCGGCGGCGCTTTCATCGAGCACGGTCGCACGCTCGGCGGCCCGGCGGTCAAGAGGGTCGATCTCGGACGCGAGTTGCTGCGGGAAGACGGCGACGTGGGTCACTCCCTCCGCAGCGATCTTGCGATCGAGATCACCAGTTCCGAGCCATCTGGAGATCCTGGGGCCGTCCGCGTTTCCGCCGCCCAGAACTGGCCGCGAGAACCAGAAGATCTCGTTCGTACCGAGGACGAGCGTGCGCGAATCCGCGGGGAGCGCGGCGTCGAGCTGGCGGACGGCGGGATAGTCGCGTCGCTGCGCTGCGAGAAAGTCCTCGTCCGAGGTGAGGCCGGCCGCGAGAGGAGCGACGCCGGTCCGCACCGTGTAGAAAGCGGCGAGATGGAGCTGGCCGAACGCGGCGAGCAGGAGGATGGTCGTCAGCGCGGTCCGCCAACGGGCTCTTTCGATCTCTCCAACGGATGCGACTGCAAATGCGGCCGGGACGACGAGAAACGGGATCAGGATCCTGGCCGACGGAGCCTGAAGCAGGAGAAAGATCGCGGCGATGGAGAATCCGGCGGTCGCGAGCCGCGCGAAGAGATCCCCCGAAGCGATGACCAGCAGCCCGGCAATCGCGAGGGCGGGTAGGGCGGCCCCGAGCGACTCATCCAGAAAGCGCCCTTCGAAGAGATAACCGCTGGCCGTCGAGAAGAAATCACCCGTCCAGCGGAAGCCTCCGACGGATGGAGCATCGGGCTGGAAGAAGGGAGCGATCGGATTCCCGGTGAGGAGGAGATTCCGAATCAGGAACGCCGACCCCGAAAGCGCGGCGAGAAGGAGCGCGCGTCCCAGCAAAGTCGATCGGACGCGATCCTTTCGAATCACGACCGCGGTTGCGATCACGATCGCAAGCGCTGCGAGGGCGAAGGTGTACTTGACCATCATCCCCGCCGCGAGCGCGAGCGTGAGGGTCGCGGCTCCGGCGAGGCGCTCCCGGCTGGCGAGCTCCCGCGCTCGCTCGAGCGCGATGAGGACGAGACCGAGCAGCGGCCATTCGTTCCACGACCATCCCGCGGTCACGAGGAGGCCCGGCGTGGCAACGATCGCGAGCCACGCGGCTGCTCCGGGGGCCGTGCCGCCGATCCAGCGGAACAGCAGCAGCGCGGTCGACGCGGCTGCGACCAGATGGACGAAGTGCGATGCCATCGCCCCATCCGCATCGAGCAGGGCAATGCCGGGAAGATCCGCCGACTCGAGCCCGAGCGGGAAGTAGGAGTGCGACAGGAGCGGCAGGTCGATCGCGCTTCCCGCGAGTGCCCACTGCCTCGGGATCGCCAGGTGATACGCGACCTCATCGAGAGTGAACGCGGGCGCCTGGGCGTGGAGGGCGCCGATGAGGAGGATCACGGCGGCCCCGCACCACCCGATCGCGACCGTGGCCGTCGAGCGCTCCACCCGGCTCACGTTGCGATCGATGTCGCGTAGCGCGATGGCGCCGAGAGCGATGCCGGCGAAGAGAACGAGGCTCTGTGCGATGGCTCCCGCCGAAACGAGGGCGACGAGATAGGCGAGCAGGCCGAAGAGGGGATAGCCGATCAGAAAGTCCGTCGCCGGATCGGCGGGCGGGAGAGGCGCCGCGGGGAAGAACCGTCCGGCGACGAACCGCGTGGCGACCCGCCCGACGCCAAACGCCGCGAACACGGTCGCAGCGGCGATGACGAGCGGAACCAGAAGCCGCCCCGCCAGGAGCCGGAGC
>JBPPMG010000280.1:0-4462 GCA_051305935.1 Thermoanaerobaculia bacterium | reverse complement strand
GGGAAAGTTGACGTTCAACCCTGGGGCCGTCTAACTTGGCGGTTGCACCCGACCTGAACGCGCGCCTCAAGCATTCCGACCTGCTAGAATATCGCGTGCGCGTTCAGGCGGGTGAACCGCAAACGTTAGGCCGCCGAGATTCTATGCGCTATTTCTGGATACTCCACCTTGACGAGCACAGCTACCGGCCGACGCCGGAAACCGAGTACGCCATTCAGCTAATCGACCAGTCGGGTGACGAACTCGCCATCGAGTACCTTCGCGAACCCGATCAACCAATCCATGTCGGAGACGAGGTTGTCTCCGTGGGTGTACTTCGAGCGATCAGGGACCTTCCCCGGGGGAGAGGTGCGTACGTGACACTCGAAGGCAGTCCGGTGGAACCGTTTTGAGAAGGAAGTTTGTCAAAGCGCGGGAGTCCGGCCAGGGGGCAGGGCCACGCTGCGCACGGCTTCCGGGAGTGCCACGAAGCCGGTGTAAAATAGAGGGAACTTGAGTTACGTCAAGCCTGCAGCGTCAGAAACATCAGATCGGGCGGCCGCAAAATGGCGAAGCCGGCGGCCTAACAATGGCGCTGCAGCCGATAAAAACGCGCAACTCAAAGTTTCGGAGCTTGGTTTCTCCAGCGCGTGCGCGTTTTCACGGCTGAGCGCCAGGCGTTAGGGCGCCCAGGATGAGACAAATGCGACTTCAAGCGGCTTTGGTAGTTCTGTTCGCCTTCGGCTGTGCGACGGCGGATTCTCCGCAGCCCGGCGCCCCGGTGAACCTCGAGGGCATTCCGAAGTACGAACAAGGTGGGCCCATCACAGCCCCAAAGGTAATCTCTCGGGTGGAGCCGCAGACCTCGCAGGCATTTCGAGACAAGAACAGATTTGCAGAGGCCAAGGTCGAAGCCGTGGTTAACGGGGAAGGCCGCGTCGTCGCAGTCGTTTACGTCTCGGGTGATCGGGAATGGGCTCAGTTTCTTGCGCAGGCCGTCGCGCGGTGGAAATTCGAGCCGGCTACTCTCGAGGGGAAACCTGCCAGCGTGCGGTTTGCGGTCACGAGCACGTTTCGCCGGACGCTTTAGACCCCGGTTTCGAGATCCCCATTGAGAGTGGTTAGAGCACGGTTCGCCCTAACTACGCGCAGATGTTAGGCTTCCGGGAACCTGCAGTTCATCCCTCGACGCGTCGCGATTCCCCGTGCCGGCAACGCCAGACCATGCGCAGGTCGGTCAGGTGTAGACTGTCCGAATGAGAGTCATCACCTTACAGGTCGCCGGAGGCCAGGTTAATCTTCCCGCGGACGTCCAGGACGGCACCGTCGTCGCCATCCTTGCGCCGGACACCGCAGGATTTCTCCTTTCCGAGGATGACAAGTTGGAGCTTTCCGCGGCGCTGGAGGAGATTCGCTCAGGAGATTACATTTCCGGGAATGACCTCCTTGCCGAGCTAAAGTGCGCGTGACCTACGCCGTCAAGGTATCTCGTCGCGCGGCGGACATATCCGTTCCGCGTCGAAGTGGTGGCGCGAGAATCGCACGAAGAACCCGAACGCCCTCGAAGCGGATCTGGAAGCTGCCTTTCGGCTCGTCGAGACCCTTCCTTCCGCAGGTGAGCCGGTCTCGCATCCCGGGATACCAGGTCTTCGCCGCGTGCTTCTCGGAACCACGCAGCACTTCCTCTACTACACATCGACTCCGGAGGAGAGGGTGGTCGAGGTGCTCGCTCTCTGGCACACCAGTCGAGGCGCGGATCCCAGGCTCGCGTGATGGCGCCTAACACCAGGTTGCAGCGGACGGCGCTGCCGCGCCGCCGCCGAGGCGGAATGTCAGCAGCCGGGATGTCCGCACGCGCAATCATCGAACGACCATCTACCGAATCAACTCGAAGGAGCAACACTTGAAGATTGGAATCATCGGTGCCGGCATGATCGGCGGGACGCTGGCGAAGCGATTGGTGGGTCTCGGTCATGAGGTCGTGATCGCGAACTCGCGAGGGCCGAACACGATTCGCGAGCTCGCCGCGGATGTCGGAGTCACAGCCGTCACGGTCACGGAGGCCGCGCGAGGTGGCGCGATCGTGATCGTCACGATCCCCCAGCGGGCAGTCGCGGATCTGCCGAAGGATCTCTTCGCCGGGGTGCCAGACGACGTGATCGTCATCGAAACCGGCAACTACTACCCGAGCCGTGACGGCAGCATCCCGGCGATCGAGGAGGGACTGCCCGAGAGCGCGTGGGTCGCCGGGCAACTCGGGCGGCCTGTGGTCAAGGCATTCAACAACATCTACTTCCAGAGCCTGCTCGAGAAGGGCACGCCCAGGGGGACACCGGGGCGCATCGCCCTCCCGGTCGCGAGCGACTCTCCCGAGGCGCGAGCGAAGGTCTCGAGCCTCGTCGACGAGCTCGGGTTCGATGCAGTCGACGCGGGAACCGTCGAGGAGTCGTGGCGGCAGCAACCGGGCACTCCGTGCTACTCCAAGGACCATGACGCTCCGCGGTTGAAGGCGGCGCTCGCCGCAGCGGATCGCAGCCGCATCCCCGAGTACCGCAAGGCGGCTGACGACGCGGTGAGGGCATACTTCGAGGGTGAGAACCGAGGCTGACCCGGCGGGAGTTGATGGAAGGGTGCGCTGCCGCGGCGCGCGGCGCGCAGAGTGTCACTTCCGCAGAATCTTCTCCATTGTCTTGCCCTTCGCGAGCTCGTCGATCAGCTTGTCGAGGTAACGAATCTCCCGCATCGTCGGTTCTTCGATGTCTTCGACGCGGATCCCACAGATCACACCCTTGATCGAGCTCCGAGCAGGGTTGAGCCGGGGAGCCTTCGCAAAGAAGGTCTCGAAATCTGTCCGTACTTCGAGTTGCGCCTCGAGCTCCCCCTGGCTGTAGCCGGTCAACCACCGGAGGATTTCATCGACTTCCGATTTCGTACGCCCTTTCTTCTCCGCCTTCGTGACGTAGTGGGGGTAGACGCTCGCGACACTCGTTGTATAGATTCGATGTTTGGTCATGATGCGGTCTCTCTCCCTCGTATTCTGAATGCCGGCGGAGCGTCGATGATACGTGTTGACGCGAAGGGCCGGAGGCGGCGCGGAGCGCCGCAGGATCGGTAGCCCCCGACTTCAGTCGGGGGGGCGACGTCGAAGAACGAACAAGGCGCCGCGTAGCGCCGCCGGAATTCGAGGTTCGATTGGGTCGCGCGGCGCCAGGAATCCTGCGCCGCTCCGCGGCGCGGTGTATTGGTTTGCGCTCATTCCCACAGCTGAAGCTGTGGGCTACCGATCCTTCGCCGCTGACGCGGCGGGGTGACCCGAAAGCTCGGTGAGTGCCGCTACGTTAGCGCGAGCTCCGACGCGGCGGGGTGACCCGAAAGCTCGGTGAGTGCCGCTACGTTAGCGCGAGCTCCGACGCGGCGGAGTGATCCGAAAGCTCGGCGATTCCCGTTAGGACAGCGCGAGCTCCGATCCCGTCAGCAGCCGGTAGGCCTCCACGTACTTCCCAAGCGTTCGCGTCACCACATCGGCCGGCAGCTCCGGCGCGGGGGGGGTCTTGTCCCAGCCCGTCGATTCGAGCCAGTCGCGCACGAACTGCTTGTCGAACGACGGCGGGTTTCCTCCCTCGCGATACTCCGACTCGGGCCAGAAGCGAGAGGAGTCGGGGGTGAGCGCCTCGTCGATCCAGACGATCTCCCCATTGAGAATCCCGAACTCGAACTTGGTGTCGGCGATGATCACTCCCCGTTCCCGCGCATACGCGGCGGCCTCGGAATAGATCCTCAGGGTCAGGTCTCGTAGTTTCCCGGCGAGCTCGGCACCGACCACGTCGCACATCCGCGCGAACGAGATGTTCTCGTCGTGCCCCTCGTCGGCCTTGGTCGCCGGAGTGAAGATCGGCTCGGGCAGTTTCGACGCCTGCCGCAGGCCCGCCGGCAGCGCGACGCCACAGACCGAGCCATTCTCCTCGTACTCCTTCCACCCCGACCCGGCAAGGTATCCCCGCGCGACGCATTCGACCGGGACGACCTGGCACTTCTTCGCGACGACGGCGCGGCCACGCAGCTCGCCGTGCGCGCGCAGCTCGGCCGGGAAGCTCTCGAGCTCGGTGGCGACGAGGTGGTTAGGGATGTCCGCGAAGAGGCGGAACCAGAAATTCGAGATCTGCGTGAGGACGATGCCCTTGCCCGCGATGCCGGGTGAGAGGACGACGTCGAACGCCGAGATTCGGTCGGTCGCCACGAGGAGCAGCGCGTCTCCGAGGTCGTAGACATCGCGCACCTTGCCTCGGCGATGAAGGGGAAGCGGGAGCGACGTGGAGGCGATCGGATCGGGACTCATGGGGCGAATTAGTGCGGTTCCGCCCGGCGGTGTCAAGACGCGTCAGAGCGCCTCGACCGATTCGCCGACGAGGTAGAGCCTGAACTCGGGGAGGAGGCGAATCTGCTCGAGCGCCACGGACGACGCGACGGAGTCGTGCACTCCCTC
>JBPPMG010000248.1:0-30897 GCA_051305935.1 Thermoanaerobaculia bacterium | reverse complement strand
CCCGCCGCGGCGGGGGACGCGGAAACGGGGACCGGCGGATCGTCGAGCGGCTTCGTGATCCATCCCGATGGAATCATCGCGACGGACGCAGGGGCGCCGCGGGCGCCGCGCGAGCGTCCAGCGCTCGAAGCCGAGCTGCGACGGAACGGGGCGAAGGCCGCGCTCGCACGGCACGTCGAGGCCGAGGCTCTTCGCGCAGCCGCCCGCGAGGGAAAGCTCGAGTCCGTGATCACCACGCTCGCCCTCGGGGCGACGCTCGAAGACGTTCGCGTCGTCGACGAAGTCGAGCTCGCTAACGGGACCAGACTTCCGTATCGCGTCGTCGCGACCGCCGAACCGGTCGCCGGCGGACAGGCGCGTGTCTCCCTCCTGCGCGTCGAGCGCCGCAACCTCCCTTCTCTCGAGCCTGCGACCGCGGCCGGCCCCGAGCCAGGGACGAAAGTGTGGGTGGTCGGATACCAGGCCATCGCCACCCGCTCGGACGACGCGCTCGGCGTCTGGGTCTCGCAGGAAGCCGATCTCGAAGCGGCCTTCAATCCCGGAGAGATCATCCCCGCGTCAGCGAGCGTATCCGGAGTCACGCTGGTTCAGACGAACGCCGCGATCTACGAAGGCAACACGGGCGGCGCGGTCATCCGTCGTGACGACGGGCGCGTGGTCGGAGTCGCCTTTCGAGGGACCAACGAGCAGCGAAAGTTCGTGCTCTCCATCGACTCGATTCTGCCGATGCTCGATCGCCAGCGGGTGAAGCGCGGCCAGCGCGGGCAGTTCCAGGAGACCTATTCGGCCGCGCTCGACGCGGCCGAGCGGGGAGACTGGACCGGTGCGCGCGAGCAACTCGCAAAGGCCGACGCGCTCTTCCCGAACTTCCCGGACCTCGTCCGGCTGCGGAGTGAGGCCGAGCGCCACGAAAAGGAATCGGGAGGCATCGCGCGCGCGGTGATCCCGATCGCAATCCTCGGCGCGCTGCTGCTCGGCGCGATTGCGGCATACGCGCTGTTGCGGCGCGGGCTCCGCAGAAAGCCGAGGGTTCGGATTCCCGAGGTCACGCGCGAGACCGACGCCTCGCCGCTCGCCGAGCCCGCAGGCGGGGAAGCGGCATCGCCTCTGGGGAGCTTCATCGTCGTCACCGGCGCGCGTGAGGGCGAGCGCATCCGCCTGTCGGGACCGGTGCTTCTCATCGGGCGCGAAGCGTCGGCTTGCGACCTCGTGTTCGATCATCCGAAAGTCTCTCGCGTCCACGCCGAGCTGCTCGACGAGCGCGGCCGCACGACGATCGTCGATCGCGATTCGTCGAACGGAACGTGGGTCAACGGCGAGAAGATCAGCAGGAGAATCCTGAAAGATGGTGACATAATCTATTGTGGAGGACCGAACGCCGTCATTCTGGCGTTCAATCGCTGACCGTGGCCGACAAGCGTTGCAAGAACGGACATTTCATCGACGAGGCATGGGACATCTGTCCCTATTGCCCGCCTGATAAGGCTGCTGCCGCCGACCCGGCTCCCGCCCGTACGCCTCGGCCGGAGTCTGCCCACCGCGAGCCGCCGGCTCCCCGGCACGTGCCGGTCGCGGTGATCTCTCCCGCGGCATCGCCGTTGCCCCCGGCTCCGCCCCCGGTGGAGCGGACCGTGAGCGCCCCGAAGCTCGATGGTGAGCTCGATCCGGACGGGGTGCGCTACGTCGTCGGCTGGCTCGTCGGGCTCGACGGGCCCGCCAAGGGCGAGTCGTTCACCATTCGTATGGGACGAAACACGATCGGCCGCGATCGGAAGAGCGACGTTTACATCAACGACGAGCAGGCCTCCGGTCACCACGCCGATCTCGTCTTCCGCCCCGACGAAGGGCGATTCATCCTGATGGATCACAACTCGACGAACGGCACCTACGTGAACGAAGTCGAGCTCGAGCCGCGCCGCGATCTCGTCGACCGCGACCTGGTCACTGTCGGCAGGCACAAGTTTCTCTTCGTCTCTCTGCTCGACGCCCGATTTCGATGGGATGATCAGGATTCGAATCGATGAGTGAGAGCTTCATCGGGTCGGTCGTGGGCAACTACCGTGTCGAGCGCGAGCTCGGCGAGGGCGGGATGTCGACCGTCTTCGTGGGCCGCACGGTCTCGCGAAGCGAGATGCTTCCCGAGGGGTACAGCGTCGTCCTCAAGGTGATGAGCGAAGAGCTCGCCAACGAGGCGACAGCGAAGAAGAGATTCCTCAAGGAGGCGCAGATTCTCGCGAAGCTGCGCCACCGCTACATCACGCGCTTCTTCGAGTTCATCGCGCGCGACATGGGCGCCGTGCTCGTCATGGAGTTCGTCGACGGAACGCCGGTCGACCGTCTCCTGACCGACAAGAAGACGCTGCCGGTCGAGACGGCCGTGACGATCTGCCAGTGTCTGCTCGAGGCGCTCGTCTACGCGCACAACCGCAACATCATCCATCGCGACATCAAACCCGCGAACCTGATCTACCTGCCGAGCGGCCTCGTGAAAGTGACCGACTTCGGCATCGCCAAGATGCGGGAAGGTTCGGGGGGCGGACAGGGCCAGACGGTGCTCACCAAGTCGGGATTCCTGCTGGGAACTCCGCACTACATGTCGCCCGAGCAGATCCGCGAGCCGAAAGACGCGGGCGCGAAGAGCGACGTTTACTCTTCCGGGGTCGTCCTCTTCGAGATGCTCACCGGGACGCTGCCGTTCAACAGCCGCTCACTCCCGAAGCTCATCGACGCGATCTATCGCGGAGAGAAGGCCCTGCCTTCCTCGGTACGCCCGGAGATCGACAAGGAGCTCGAGGGGATCGTGCTCCGCTCGATGGAGCCCGACCACACGAAGCGGTACGCGAACGCGCGGGAGTTCTTCGAGGCGCTCGAGGAATGGATCGCGATCCGGCCGCTCGTGCCGCGGATGGCCGGCGTCGTCGGAGCCGCTCCCTCGACCGCGAAGAGCGCGTCCGCGCCGACGCCGACCCCTTCAACGAAGCTGCGCTGGCAGATCATCCACAGCGACGGCTCGGAGATGCACGACATCCCGGGTGAGGACTCGCTGGTCGGCCGCGACCGCTCCTGCGGCATCGTGCTGGCGCATCCCGCGGTCTCGCGCCGCCACGCGCGCTTCCTCCTCTCGGGAAGCCAGCTGATGCTGGAGGATATGAAGTCGGCGAACGGCACCTTCGTCAACAACAACCGCATCGAGCGGGTGAGCATCAACAACGGCGACGTGATTCGCTTCGGAGCCGATCCGACCTGCAGCTACGTGGTAAAAGCTACCGCTACATGAAATGGATCTGCAAAACAGGTAAGATCTCCCACTCCGGAGACTTTTGATGGCCGAAATCCGATGCTTGCGCTGCCAGGCGTCCTTCGAAGGCGCCGCCGAGCAGTGTCCCAACTGCGGGGATAAAGTCTCGCCTTTCCAGCGGACTTATTCGACGCGGCTGATCGATGGCAAGTACCAGATTCTCGAGCGCCTCGGCGTTGGAGGCATGGGCGAGATCTTCAAGGTCCGCCACATCCACCTCAACGAGGAGCGGGTGATCAAGATGATGCGAGCGAACATCGCATCGGACGATCAGTCGCTGCAGCGCTTCCTCCAGGAGGCCCGCACCTCGACGATGATCAAGCATCGCAACCTCGCGATGCTCTACGACTTCTCCACTCTCGAAGACGGCACCTACTACATGGTGTGGGAGTTCATCGACGGGACGAACATCCAGAAATGGGTCGCGACCAACGGCCCGCTCTCGGAGCGCTCGTCGACCGAGATCTCGATCCAGGCGCTCAACGGGCTCGAGCACCTGCACCAGATGGGGTTGATCCACCGCGACATCTCGCCCGAGAACATCATGCTCTCGACCGACCATCACGGAAAACTGCTCGCCAAGGTCATCGACTTCGGCATCGCCAAGCAGCTCTCCGAAGGTGAAGGCGGGCAGGGGCTGACGCAGACCGGTATGTTCGTCGGCAAGCTCAAGTACGCCTCGCCCGAGCAGGCGGGCTTCCTCAAGGAAAACGAGCACATCGACGCTCGCAGCGACATCTACTCCTACGGCATCGTGATCTACGAGATGCTCGCGGGTCGCGCGCCGTTCGTTGCGACGAACCCGCAGGGCTACATCCTCAAGCACGTCACCGAGAAGCCGGCGCCCATCGCGCTCGTGAATCCCGAAGTGAAGGTGAGCGAAGCGCTCGAGAAGATCGTGATGCGCGCGCTCGAGAAGGACCGCGAAGCGCGCTACCCGTCGGCTGCCGAGATGGTCAACGACCTCGAGGCGATCCGCGACGGGCTTCCTGCCGACACGTCCGACTTCAGCTCGAAGCTTCTCACCGTCTCCGGCAGGACGTCGACGGGCGCCAAGGCGAAGAGCACCGGATCGAACCCGACTCTCGGCGCGACCATGCCGGGACGTCCGGGAGCGGCCGCGCCGCCGTCGTACGGAGGCGGTACCGTCGCCGATCGACCCGCGACGATGTCGGACGGCGCGACCGTGGTCGAACGGGTCGGCGGGACCTTTTCGGGTTCGCAGGCGACCGTCGTCGAGCGCGTCGGCGGCATGGCGCCCGGAACCATGGGCGGCACCGGGAGTGCGGCGACCGTCGTCGAGGCGAAGCAGACATGGGGAGCGCCCGCGGGGGGAGCCGCGGAGCCGACCGTCGTCGAACGGCAGATGACGTCGCCGGGCGAGACGCCCGCGAAGAGCAAGCTGCCGATGATCATCGGCATCGCGGTACTGCTCATCGCCGTCGTCGTCGGCGCGATCTTCATGCTCAAGCCGGACGACACGACGCAGACCACGACGACCGCGACGGAGACCATCGTCACGCCGACCGCCGGAATGGGCGTCGTCCTGATGACGAGCCCGTACGGCGAGAAAGTCTCCGCGCAGAATCTCGATACGAACAAGGCCGTGTCCCTCTCGGGGACGACGGTGCCGCTCCGTTCCGAGCTCGAGCCGGGACGCTACCGGTTCACCTTCGAGGACTCCTCCGGCGCCTCGTGGTCCAGGGAGATCACCGTGATGGCCGGCAAGGAAGAGCGGATCGAGCCGCAGGAACTGAAGGTCAATCTCGACCAGGTCGTCGAGGAGGTCGTCAAGCCATGACGCGCGCCGGTCGCATCATCGTTTCCGCCCTTCTTCTCGTCGTCCTCGGGAGCGGCGTCGCCCACGCGAAAGAGTTCTACGAGTCGTACGAAGAAGGCCTGAAGTCCGTCCAGTCGAAGAACTGGAACGACGTCATCGCGAAGATGACCGAGGCCATCGGCAAGAATCCGAAGGAAAACAAGAGGGAGCGCAGTTACGGTACGAATTTCTTCCCGTACCACCCTTACTACTACCGCGGGATCGCGTACTTCAACCAGGGCAAGTACGAACAGGCGATCGCCGATCTGCAGAGGGCACTCGGCGTGGGCAAGGTGAACCTCGGCACACCCGAGTCGTGGGTGCTGCGCGCCGAGCAGCGCATGGCGCTTGGAATGGGTGGAGGACAGACGACGCCCCCGCCGCCGCCGCCTCCTCCGACGGCGACCCAGGTGGTCGTCGTTCCGCCGCCACCGCCTCCGCCGACGGCGACCCAGGTGGTCGTGGTTCCGCCACCGACGACGACGCGCCCCCCCGTGGTTCCGCCACCGACGACGACCCGTCCGCCGGTGACGACCACGACGACTCCGGTGACGCCGCCGGTGACGGGTGGCGATTCGGCGGCGCTGAAGGCGAAGGTGCGCGACGCCCTCGGGTCGTACTTTAGCGGCGACTTCCAGCGGAGCGAGATTGCGCTCGAACTGTTGAGCAAAGAGCAGGACAGGAACGCGATGGTCTGGGCGTTCCTTGGCGCGTCGCGGTACAACCGCTACATCCTGTCGGGCGAGTCGAACACGTCGATGAAGAGCGGCGCCGAAGATGCATTCCGCCGCGCTCGCCGGATCAAGCCGTCGCTCCAGCTCAACGCGAAGTACTTCTCGCCGCGCGTGAGGAACTACTTCGAGAGCATCAATTAGTGGGGTTGTTAGTTGTTGGTTGTTAGTTGTTAGACAGGCAGAGTGGCCGCGCGAGCGGCCATTTTTGTTGCGCGCCGCCCTTCCTCCCGCATTCGGCGCGCAGCGCCGAAACATCGGTAGCCCCCGGCTTCAGCCGGGGGTCGTGTGTGAGCGCGCTTTCGTCCGCGCCGCTTCAGCGGCGCGACCACGTGCCCGATGTTGTGCCGCTGAAGCGGCGCCGTGGAAATTGCCGCGGACGAACCCCCGGCTGAAGCCGGGGGCTACCGATGTCTCGCCGCTTTGCGGCGACGAGGTGAGGCTGGTCGAGTTAACCCCCGGCTGAAGCCGGGGGCTACCGATGTCTCGCCGCTTTGCGGCGACGCGAGGCTGATTCCGCCTTCCCCCATTCCGCCTTCCCCCATTCCGCGTTCGGCGTTCCGCGTTTCGAATTCCCCTCGGTTTGACACCTCGCGGCGCTGGATCTACATTGATGACTGCTGGAGTGATTTGGGGCCGCTTGCAACCAGCCTAAAAAAAGCTAAAGACGCTGCGGAAGGAAGTCTTTTCCCAACGCCCCGCAATCCGCGGGGCGTTTTTCTTTTCGCGCGTTGGGAGGGGACCGGAACATGCAGGATTTCATACAGACGCTCGCCGATTCGCACATCTACCTCTTCGACGGGGCGATGGGGACGATGCTCTACCAGCGCGGCGTCTTCATCAACCGGTGCTACGACGAGCTGAACGTCCGTGATCCGGAGATCGTGCTCGAGGTTCATCGCCAGTACGTGCGCGCCGGCGCCGAGATCGTGGAGACGAACACCTACGGCGCGAACGTCGGGAGGCTGCGCTCCTTCGGGCTCGAAGACGAGCTCGAGGCGATCAACGAGACAGGGGCGCGGCTCGCGCGCAAGGCGGCAGGCGACGGCGTCTATGTCGCCGGCGCGATCGGCCCGCTCGGCATCCGGCTCGAACCGTACGGGCCGACCGCGCTCGACGAGGCGCGCGATTGGATCCGGCGGCAGGCGCGGGCGCTTCTCCGCGGCGGCGTCGACGTCTTCATCCTCGAGACGATCTCGAACCTATCCGAGATGGAGCAGGGCATCCTCGCGATCCGCGACGTCTGCTCGGTCCCGATCATCGCGCAGATGACGATCGGGACCGACGGCCGCACCACCTACGGCGACACGCCGCGCGCGATCGCCCGGCGGCTCGACGCAACGCAGGCCGACGTCATCGGCCTCAACTGCTCGGTCGGTCCCGACGTGATGCTCGACGCGATCGAGGAGATGGCCACGGTCACGAGCAAGCGGCTCTCCTGTCAGCCTAACGCAGGCCTCCCGCGCGACGTGCAGGGACGGCAGATGTACATGGCCTCACCCGAATACCTCGGCAAGTACGCGAAGAGGCTGATCCACAAAGGGGTCAAGTACATCGGGGGCTGCTGCGGAACCACGCCCGAGCACATCAAGTACATCGCCGACAGCGTGCGCCCGCTATCGCCGCGGAGGACGCTCCTCGCGGTGGAGACGCAGCGCGCCGACGTGAAGCCGGGGCACGAGCCGGTGGCGATGCCCGACCGCTCGGAATGGGGGCGGAAGCTCGCGGCGCGCGAGTTCGTCTCGACCGTCGAGATCGTCCCGCCCAAGGGGCCCGACGCGACGAAGATGCTCGAGGGGGTGCGGCATATCCAGGCCGCCGGCATCGACGCCGTCAACGTTCCCGACGGCCCGCGCGCGCAGAACCGGATGGGCGCGATGGCGGTCGCCCTCCTCGTGCAGCAGAACGTCGGCATCGAGACCGTGCTGCACTACTGCTGCCGCGACCGGAACCTGCTCGGCATGCACTCGGACCTCCTCGGCGCCGCCGCGTTAGGCCTGCACAACCTGCTGCTCATCACCGGCGATCCGCCGAAGATGGGGCCCTACCCGGAGGCGACCGCGGTCTTCGACATCGACTCGATCGGGCTGACCAACATGGTCAACCTGATGAACCACGGTCTCGACCTCGGCGGGAATCCGTTCGGCAAGCCGACCGCGTTCACGATCGGCGTGGGAGTGAACCCCGCGCATCTCGATCTCGACCACGAGCTCAGCCGTCTCGACTGGAAGGTCAAGGCGGGCGCCGAATACGCCATCACGCAGCCGGTCTTCGACCCCGCGCAACTGGAGATCTTCCTGCGCCGCATCGAGTGGATGCACCTGCCCGTCGTCGTCGGCATCTGGCCGCTCCTCTCGTACCGAAACGCGCAGTTCATGAACAACGAAGTGCCGGGAGTCTCGGTGCCCGACGACGTCCTCGAGCGGATGCGCGTCGCGAACGAGAAGAGCAAGGAACACGCGCTGCACGAGGGGATCTCGATCGCGCGCGAGGTGCTCACGCGCGTGCGAGGCGAGGTGGCCGGAGTGCAGGTCTCGGCGCCGCTCGGCCGCGTCGATTTCGCACTCGAAGTGCTCGACGGGTTCGTGGAGAAGCAGCTCAAAGGTCAGAGGTCATAGGTCACATCAGGCGAAAGGCGAAGGCTTATGTGGCGCAGGCACTCCTGCCTGCGCGCGGCGCGAAGCGTCGCCTGGAGATTGGACGTTCACGTCGCGCAGCGACGAAACATCACTAGCCCCCGGCTTCAGCCGGGGGTCGTGAGCCCGCCAGTTTTTCACGCCGCTGAAGCGGCGGCACAAGGCGCGCAAGGAGACACGGAGTGCTAGCAGCGTTCAATCGCTCGCTCGCTGGGTACGTGTCGCTTTGTTGCGCCGCTGAAGCGGCGTGAAACGTGAGCCTCGTACCCTGACCCCCGGCTGAAGCCGGGGGCTACCGATGTTTCGGCGCTGCGCGCCGCTTCCAGCTCCAGCGAAATGGTTCAATCTCTAGGCGCGGCGCGAAGCGCCGCATCCGTGCGACGAAGCAGCGCCTGGTCGCCTTCGGCGACGCGCAGGCAGGAGTGCCTGCGCCACAACTACTCCGCGGCTCCGCGACGCTCGAGCGTGAGCTTCATCGCGCCGAAGTCGAGCGTGATCCTGAACTGCCTGAGGAAGTCCTCGCCGATCAGGCCGATCGCTCCCGTCTTCTCGGCCGAGTAGAGCGGGAGCGTCTTGAAGAGACCCTGCCACGTGTCGATGCCGACGCTGACGTCGTCGACCATGATTCCGCGCTTGGTCGCGCCGCCCAGCCCCTGGAGCTCGGCGCCCTGATACATCTTCGGTAGCCCCCGCTGCAGCTTCAGGCGTGTGATCTCGATGCTGTTGAGGTAGGTGATCTCCGAGCCGGTGTCGAGCTGGTAGAGGAACCACCCCTCGCCGTTGAGCGAGCCGTGAACGTAGGGTTTGGCGTTCAGGATGAAGAGGTTCTGGTCGGCGGCGGGAACGCGCTCGGCCGTTTCGAGGTAGTGAAGCGCGACTGTCGAAGCGTCGAAGTCGAGCTCGATGCGGAACTCGCGGAGCAGGTTCGCGCCGATGAGCAGGTCGATGTGGAATGGTGTCCGGTTGAGCGTGAAGAATTTCATCTTCTCGCCGGCCATCACGGCCACCGGAATCGACTCCACCTCCATCTCGCCGAGGGTCATCCGGTCGATCATCGCGAAACGCACGTCGATCGGCTCGCCGAGCAGACCGAAGAAGGTGCCGGTGAAGTCGCCCAGCGGCCGCAGCTTCGCCTCCGCCGCGAGCCGGTCGGAGACGATCGTCATCACGGCGCCGGAGTCGATGATCCCCATGACCGTCGCTTCGTTCACACGCGTCTCGATCCTCGGAATCGCGGGCGCCTTGTGCTCGATTCGCAGGAGCGCGTCCCTCGCACGAGGCACGACGAACGTCTTCTCCGATCGGAGCACGTCGAGCAGCTTGAGGTGCCACGCGCGGATCTCGAGGCCGTACTCGAGCGCCGTCTCTGCCCAGTGGAGCGCGGCGGCGTAGTCGCGGTCGAGCGTCTCGGCCTGCGAGAGGTTCCAGGCGATGTCTGCGTACGCGTCGCGGAAGGGCTTCTTCATGAGAGCGGCACGAAGGTGGCGCTTCGCGTCATCGAGGCGACCCGAAACGAGCTCCGCCTTGCCGAGCGCGGCGAGCTCCGGCGCGGTCGCGTTAGGCCTCGAGTCGATCACCGGGGCGAGCGCGACGGCGCGCGGGTAGTCGCCTACCTCGACCAGATCCTCGACGCGATTCGCCGTGCGGATCGTCTCGGTCGGTGAGAGCGTGAGCGGCGCGATCGTCACCTCCCTGCTCAGCGTGCAGCCGGTCGAGGCGAGGAGGCCCAGCATGAGCGCCACGGCGCCCGAAACGGCCTTTCCTGCCTCGCGAAGCCGCATTCCTTGTCGCTCTCTCATCGTGTCGCCAGCATAGAACCGGGCGGGCCAGACCGCTGGAAACAAACGACAAATTGACTGTGACACGCCGGTGTCCGCCGCTCGTCGCCGCCCGCTCCGGGCCCGCTGTAAACGCACCGGTCGGGCGGAGAGTCTAAGATTGCATCTACCCTCGAGTCCGTCACACGAAACGCCTGTCCCGATTGTACTGACCCCTTGGCATTCCGGAGGTGAAGTCGATGAAGTCGAATCGTACGATCCTGAGCCGTAGTCTCGGAATCGCGCTCGCCGGAGCCGGCGCTCTCGCCCTCTTCGCGAGCGACGCGGATCCCGCCCGACCGGCGCCCGCCGCGCGGCGCGACTGCACCTTCGACACCGCCCGCTGGGAGCGTCCCGAGCGGCGCTGGCGCGAGCTGACGCGCGCGGCCGAGCAGCTCACGACCGAAGCGGCGATCTCGCGCCGCCGTCCCGTCCGCCCGGCCGAAGGGGCTCCCCCCATTCCGCGCAGGAACTTCGTCGACGAGGAGATCTTCGGAACGATGGAGTCGGCAGGAGTGAAGCCGACGCGGCTCGTCACCGACGAGGAGTACATCCGGCGCGTCACGCTCGACCTCACAGGTGACATCCCGACCGTGGCGCGCGTGAAGTCGTTTCTCGCCGATACCCGCATCGACAAGAGGGACCGGCTCGTCGACGAGCTGCTCGCCTCCGAGGCCTTCGTCAATCGCTGGACGATGTGGTTCGGCGACCTCGTCCAGAACGTCGTCGTCGCGAACAACACCCGGCTCTACAACCCTGGGCGCAACGCCTACTACAACTGGATCCGCGACTCGATCCGCACAGGCAAGCCGTACGACCTGATGGTCCGCGAGCTCGTCGCGGGCGAGGGCGACAGCTATCTCTCGGGCCCCGCCAACTACGCCGTGCGGCAGATCCAGCGCAACGGCCCGGCCCAGGACACCTACGACAACCTCGCGGCGAAGTCGGTGGAGAAGTTCATGGGGACTCCCTTCGAGTGCCTCTCGTGCCACAACGGCGCGGGACATCTCGAGCTCGTGAACGCGCACCTCGCGCGAAAGGAGCGGAAGGACTTCTGGGAGATGGCGGCGTTCTTCTCGCGCGTCGGAATCCGAGGTGTCCGCGTCACCGAGGATCCGGTGACGTTCAAGTACGAAGTCACCGACAACCAGATCGGCCTCTACCGCCTCAACACGACTACCGGCAACAAGAGCCCGCGCCAGCCGGAAGAAGGCGAGTCCGACATCGTCACTCCCTCCTTCTTCCTCGGTGACGCCGGCGTTGGGGTGGGGGAGAGTTACCGCGCAGCGTTCGCGCGGCACCTGACGAGCGATCGACAGTTCTCCCGCGCCGCGGTGAACTACCTCTGGAAGGAGCTCTTCCACCTCGGCATCGTCGAGCCTGTCGACGCGTTCGACCTCGACCGGCTCGATCCCGCGAGCGTCCCCGACGGGTGGACGCTGCAGCCCACGCACCCCGCGCTGCTCGAGGAGCTCGCGAGCTCGTTCGAGGACGGCGGCTACGACCTGCGCGCGATCCTGCGTGTGATGGCGACGTCGAACGCCTACCAGCTGGCGGCCGACTACACGCCGGGCGAGTGGAACGAGGCCTGGGTTCCCTACTTCGCGCGGCACTACCCGCAGCGGCTCATGGCCGAGGTGCTGCTCGACTCGATCGGCACGGCGACGCAGATTCTTCCGACCTTCACGGTCGACGGGCTCGGCACCTTCAGCGACGCGATGGCGCTTCCCGACCCGCTGACGCCTAACGCCCGCAACCCGTTCGGGCGGTTCATGAGCTCGTTCGGGCGCGGCGATCGCGACCAGAACAAGCGAACCTACGACGGCTCGATTCTCCAGGCGCTCGGGATGCTGAACGACCGGGTCGTCACCGAGCGCGTGAAAGCAGCGACGCGCGGCTCGACGGTCGAGAAGACGCTCGCGGCCAGCAGCGACCCCGGCACGGTGGCCGACGAGCTCTACCTCGCGACCCTCACGCGCTACCCGACGGCGGAGGAACGCGCCGAGGCGGTGGCGACGATGCAGGGGGCGAACCGCACCGCCGGCGCCGAGGACCTGCAGTTCGTGCTGCTCAACAAACTCGAGTTCCTGTTCAACTGAGGGAGGCGACATGTCGGACAAGTGCACAACCTGCTCGCTCGGCGGCTCGTTTCCGCTTCGCGGTGACGGCTTCTCGCGCCGCCGCTTCCTCCGGGTCGCCGGGACGGGGCTCGTCGCCTCGTGGTTCGCCGACGTCGTCGACCCGCGAATTCTCCACGCGGCGACAGGCACGGCGCCCTCGCTGAAGCGCACGGCGAGGAACTGCATCCTCGTCTTCCTCTCCGGCGCGCCGAGCCAGGTCGATATGTGGGATCTGAAGGAGGGCTCGTGGACCCCGTCCGCACTCGCGCCGACCTCGTACGGCGACGTGCGCTGGCCGCAGGGGCTGCTGCCGAAGACGGCCGACCACCTCGGCAAAATGGCAATCGTCCGGCCCGGGATGGCATGGGCGCTCGTGCACCAGTTGGCGCAGCTCTGGAGCCAGATCTCGCGCAACCCGACCGGGGCGTTAGGCAGCATCGCGCCGCACGTCGGCGCCGTCGTCTCGCTCGAGACGCAGGCGTCACGAAAGACGGACGACGTTCTGCCCGGCTTCGTCGCGCTGAACAGCGGCAACATCCCGGGCTCGGGCTACATGTCGTCGGCCTACGCGCCCTTCTCCGTGCAGCCGACGGCCGAGGGGTTGACGGCGCTGAACCATCCCGAAGGCAAGGCGCGCTTCGACGCGCGATGGGCGCAACTGCAGGCGGTCGACCGTGACCGGGCGACCGGGCGGCTCGGCAAGACGACGCTCGACATGGACGGCTTCTACGACCAGGCGAAGACGCTCGTCGACACCCCGGAAGTGGGCGCGCTCTTCAGCTACAGCGACGAGGAGTTCGCGCGCTACGGCTCGACTCCGTTCGGTGGCTCGATGGTGATCGCGAAAAAACTGCTCGCGGCGAATCGGGGCGCGCGGTTCGTCCAGGTCACCCAGGGCGGGTGGGACCATCACGACAACATCTACGCGACGGCTGGAGACTCGCTCTTCACGCAGTGCGGCGAGTTCGACCCTGCTTACGCGTCGCTGCTCGCCGACCTTGCCTCGACCCCGGGGGTCGAGGCGGGGAAGACGCTCCTCGACGAGACGATGGTGGTCGTCATCGGCGAGTTCGGCCGGACAGTCGGCGCGCTGAACGGCCAGTCGGGACGCGACCACTTCCTCCGGATGTCGTACGTTTTCGCCGGAGGAGGGGTGAAGGGCGGACGAATCATCGGCACGACCGACGCCGTCGGTAACGGTGTTCTGGACTGGGGCTGGGCGGCGCAGCGCGACGTGCGCCCCGAGGACGTGACGTCGACGTTTTACTCGGCGCTCGGGATCGACTACACGACCGTACGCCAGGACGACCCGTTAGGCCGCGGCTTCGAGTACGTGCCCTACGCGAAGGAAGGTCTCTACCAGCCGATCGACGAGCTGTTCTGACTCGGAGTGCAGTGGAACTTCCAGGCGGCACTTCTCCTGGAGCACGCGTCGCGTGCGGTTCCCGACACCGCTGGCCGCTCCTGTAGCGCTGGCCTCTGGCCGGCTGGACCGCCGGCGTCCCGCCGGCCGTTCTGCCCGAATCGCGCGCCCTCTCGATCGCAAGACCGAGCCGTTCCACCGCCGCCTCACTCTACCGCTCGTAGAATCTTTGACATCGTTCGCGAACCGAGGGAACCTCGGACGATGAGGCCGGTGGGAAAGCCGAGACTATTGCTGAGGCCGGGAGCCCCGGGAACGAAGCGATTCACGGAAAAGTACGGGGACGCCCTCGTGGCGGTGCGTTACCGCTACGACGAAAAGAGCCTGCGGCGTTACACCACCGTGGAGCTCGTCGTCGACGAATCGACGTGGATTCCGGAGCGCTGCATCAGTGATCCCGACCGGCAGGTAGGATTGAGGATCGGTTACGAGGAGACCGCACTTCGCGCCCGGATTCGCGGAGTGCAGGCACGATGGGACCCGACGGCGAAGCTGTGGTGGATGACGCTAGCCCAGGCGACGCACCTCGGCCTCGAAGAGAGGATTGCCGCATGGGGAGCCCCGAGGATTAACATATCTGCCGACAGATGAACATATCTGCCCACAGATGAAACCATCTGCCGGCAGATGAGAGCGGTTCCACTCAACAACAAGTTAGCGGGCCTTGGAGGAAGAGACCATGCTTGAGGAAGGCAGATCCTTGGAGGAGCACGTAAAGATTGAACGAGGCAGATCAATCGTGCAACTCGACATCGCGCTATGCATCGGTACATCCATTCTCACGATCATGATTTACGTAATGTCCCTCGGGCCGGAGAGGCTACCGACGCAGATTGTTCGGTTCCTCCTCACCGTCGTCCTCTGCGTGTTCCTGTACAGAGGTTACTCGGTAGCGCGATACCTCTTGATAATCTTGCTGGGTGTGACCCTCGGATTGATGGGCCTTGCACTACCAAGCGTCTTCGCGGCTGGGAAGCCAGGGGTCACGGTTGGCATTCTCCTCATGGGGCTGGGCTACGCATTCATCATGGTCACTCTCGCGCGATCGGAGTCGGTTAAGGCGTTCCTTGACACCCAAGAGGAGAGTCGAAATCCGTCGGTGAACATCTGGCCCGCTAACTAGGCGCTGCAGCCGACAAGAACGCGGCACTCAAAACCGCGTAGGCTGGTCATGCAGCGCGGCCGCGTTCTTGCGGCTGAGCGCTAGCGTTAGACCGCTTAGAGGAAGAGTGGCTATGCCTGTGAGATATCTGGCCGTTGCTCTATTCGTTGTACTTTCCTGCACCGCGGCTCTTGCGGCGACCAGGGACGATTACGAGGCCGTTCTGGTTCCCGTCTACGACTCTGGAGCCGGTGCGTATGGCTCCGATTGGCAGTCTGTCATGCGAATCTTCAACGGTGCAGACTCGCCAGCGGCTTTCGGAACGCACGTCTACTCTCCTCCCTGTCAAGTCGGAGGATGTTCCGGCCCAGTTCCTGCGCACGCTGTCGTGCTGTTCGGTTGGGGGGCAAATCAGAAGCAGGGCTTCATTATCTATCCACCGAAGACGCACCGTGACTTCCTTCAGTATCAGCTGCGAATTCGCGACATGTCTCGAGCGACTCTCACGTGGGGAACGGAGATACCCGTGGTTCGAGAGTCAGCGTTCAGGTTGACCCCCGTAGATCTCCTCGATGTCCCAACCGCTGATGAATTCAGGCAAACAGTTCGCGTCTTCTCTTTGCAGTTGGTGGAATCGCGAGCGACGATTCGCGTGTACTCCGAACCGGAGCCCAACTACGACACGGTTGAACCAGCGCCCCTGCCGACACTCCTCGGTGAACTCGAGGTTGTGCTCGTTCCAACGCCGCTGGATTCGGGGGCTGACCAGTCATTCCCGATACAGCCGGCTTTCGCACGCGTAGACTACCTGGCGGCGGCGCTCCCGCAGATCAAGAGCAACGAACGCGTTCGCGTCACGCTTCAATCGGCAACTCCGGGTGTGCCGATCTGGGGCTTTGTAACGGTCACGAACAACGAAACGCAGCACGTCACAACCATCACACCACAGCGGTCTAACTAAGCCGCTCAACCCGACGACAACGCGCAACACCACGTATCGCAACCTGTTAGAATCTGCCGTGCGCGCTGTCGCGGGTTAACGGCAGCCGTTAGGCGCCTTCGTAAACGAGTGTTGATCACGGGAGAAAGATGACAGAGTCCATGGTGAATGTGCCGACTTCGAGGCGAGTTTGGTGGCGAGCATTGCTCCTCGCGCTTCCTCTCCTGGTCGTGGGATTCATCGCGGGTGCCTACGTAACGCAACGTCTCCAGAGTCAGGCAGATGAGACGAAGCCCGGGTTCGTCGCCATGTTCGACCAGCACATGATTGCCCAATACGCGGATCTGCAGTATCGGGAGGCTGGCTACGAGGATGCCCGGCTCGCGCTAGAGGCATACATCAAGTTGCTGGAAACGCCTGAGCAGTCGGCGAACCTACTCGCCAACACTCGTGTCCGTCGCATCGAAGCCCTCCGGACGTGGAGCCAGCTAGCGCTACTCCACGAGCGCAACGGCAGGGCGGACCTGGCCGACTCCGCTTGGCAGCGAGCTGAATCTCTCGCAAGGGAGAGCGGGTGGCGAGAACCGTCCAGACAGAGAATTCGGTTCCAACTTGAGAATCAAGAGGCGCGCGAGGCGACCATGGCAAAAACTGCGGCGCCTAACTAACGCATGCAGCGGATGCCAACGTGCAACTCAAAGTTTTGAAGTCTGGTACCATCAGCGTGTGCGCGTTGGAGCCGCTGATGCGCGAACGTTAGGCCGACATGAAAGATCATGATCCACGTGTAGATTCTCTAAATCTTGAATCGCCGAAATTGAGCGTAGATGGAAAGTCTCCTGAGCTTATTGAGACAAACCGCACCGCTCCGCTTGCACCTGGAAACATCGCGCGACGGCGTTTGCGCGTCGCCGGCCGGATGCTCGGCTCACTGCTGCTGGGTGGGGTGGCGATTCTTGGCTCGATTCTGATCTTTCGACAAGGCCTGCTGCCGCTGATCGAAGCGGTGTTCCACCCCGGGCCCGAATTGCTCAGTGTCTTTAGGCGCGCTGGCATCCTTCTGACGGCAGTGGCGGGCTACTGGGCTTTCGTGCACTGGCATGAGAAACGCGAAGCGACCGAGCTGCATCTGCGGCCGCTTCACCTGATACTTGGCGGCGCGAGCGGCGCTGCCATGGTGGCGCTGCCGATGGCCGTGCTATTCGCTCTGGGCGTCTACGAACTGGTGCTGTTCCGCGGCGCCTCGCCGGCGCTGCTCGGCGTAGCAGCCCTTATTGGCATCGCGGCTATCTTGGAAGAACTGCTTTACCGCTGCCTGCTGTTCCGGCTCCTGGAACGGGCCTGGGGAACGAAATTGGCGTTGGTAGTACAAGCGGTGGTGTTCGCCCTGCAGCACTTGGAAAACGTCGAACAGGGTGGGATCAGCGATGTGGTGACAATGCTGGTATCAGTGACTTTGTTGGGCCTGCTCTGGGCGGAGGTGTTCGTCCTCGCGCGCAACCTGTGGGTGGTGGCCGCCAATCACGCGGCATGGAACTTCACCATCCTGCTCAGTGGCATGCCGCTTTCCGGCATTGAGGACTGGCGCAAGTTGACGCCGCTCGAAAGCCGACTTGCCGGGCCCGACTGGCTGACCGGCGGGATGTTCGGTCCAGAGAGTTCGTTGCTGGTGATCGCGTCGACCACAGTCGCGGTTGTGCTGCTGCTGCGCGCGGCATGGCGACGTGGGGCCTTCGTCGTGCCGGCGGCCTAGTCCTGATGCGATGCCTGCGAAGCCATGACAGACCCCCACTGCGGCCGAACAACGGCATGCAGCGGACGCGCTTCGCGCGCCGCTGATGCCGAGCGTTAGGCCGCCGAGGACGAGCGAGATTGGGGACTCTCTACATCGCAGTTCCTTCGAATCAAGACCGAAGGGAATGGCTGGAAGAGCTTGGCCTGGCCGTTCCCGATCCCGCCGATGGGCGTCTGCCCACGGAGGAAGAGATTCGTTCCGCGCTTGAACGCCTGGAGGGGTACAGCGTCGAGTTTCGGGAAGAGAGCCGCGAACACGTCGCGGAGATCAGCTGGGCGGCGGATCCCAATCATGGTCCTTGGGCCTCGTTCGCGTTCCCCAAAAACGTCAAATTCGCCGCCGAAAAGGAATGCTTGACGTTTCGAAAGGGCTCGGCAGAAGTCATGGTTCCGTTGCTCCATCTTCTGACCCAATCGGCCGGCCCGCAGCTCCTCGTACCAGATACCGGCGGGGATCCACTCCTTGTTTATGCAAGCGCAAAGCCGGCCGAGCTACTTCAGATCTGGAAGGAATGAATTGTTTGGCGAGCCGGCGGCCTAACTAGGGCATGCAGCCGATCCCAACGCGCAACTCAAAGTCTCGAAGTCTGGTAACATCAGCGTGTGCGCGTTGGGCCGGCTGATGCGCAGACGTTAGGCGGCCGCAAAGGCATCGTGGAGGAGAATGGGAGCGAAAACTTGGATGCTCGTTCGCACTAGTGGAAGGGTCCGGGAGATTTTGGCCAGGAATCCCGCGCTCGATCGGGTGGCGACCACAGCCTTGGCAGAGAGCCTCTTCCCAAAGGAGCGACTCGAGCCGCTCGACGATGGTGACTTGTCGTACACGTGCCCACCGGACGACGAACTCCACATCGGTTGTTTCGAGGGTCTGTCGATCATCGCGGCAAAGGAGTTCGCTATCGACTATCCATCCAAGTTGGAGCCGCGATTCTTGCACGGACCGGTAAGCGAAGCGGTCTACCTCCATGCGATGCACAGCGTCGTAGACTGGTTTGCATTCGCAGTCTGGCAGGGCGGCAAGCTCGTTCGATCACTCAGCCTGTCGCCGGACAACGGGGTGATCGAAGACACGGGTTTGCGCCTACCATTCGAGGTAACGTACTGGGATGGCGAGCATCCAGCAATCGACCCAGAAGAACTGGAGGAAGGCGAAGCTGCCTATCCGCTTCCCTTTCACCCACTTGAGCTGGGCGAAGAAGCGCTCAAGGAGTTCTTCGGGTATCAACTCGAAGGCTTCATGGACGAATCGCTCCTCGAGCCGGAATCGATTCCTCTCATGCGGTTTCGGCGAAAACGTCGAGGCTTCAAGTTGTGGTAGAAGGACGACTGCCTAACAATGACGCTGCAGCCGATCCCGGCGCGCGTCACGGTGTCCGCAGGTTGTATCATCAGCCAAGCGCGCCGGGCCGGCTGAGCGCCAGGCGTCAGGTGGCATGATGAATCGACGAATCGGACTCGTGGTCTCCTTCGCTCTGCTGGCTGGCACTCGGTTTGCGAAAGATGGTTCACCGCAGAACTGTAAGCTCACTTTCTAACGAAACGCGAGTACTGGTCAGTTCGTTGACACCACCCCGGTGGATCCCTGCCGTGCCAGGCTTGTCGAGAGGGACCTCGCGCGTCTCTCGTCCACGCACACGCTTGGGCGCGTCCGAACTGGCTCGGTCGACCTGACTTCGAGCTCGCTTGACACGGAAGCCGCTGCCCGCGGCGAGCGAATCCACCGTTGGAGGATTCAACTACCGGAACGATTCGACGTCAATCCATCAGTGTCGATACTGTTCGTCCGCGTCGCTTCGAGTGAAGAGCGTGGCGTGGCCTCGATCACGAAGTGCAACATCCGGCAAGACGGCTTCGACCTCGTGGTGGCTGATGCGTCCGATTCACGACTGTTCGAACTCGAAATCGAGTGGATCGCATACGAGCTCGATCCGCCCGTGACGCCGCTCACATGCGAGGAGCCGCGCGGTTGAATCATTCGGTTCGGCTTGCCACGATGCCAGCCGATCCCGGCGCGCGTCACGGTATTCGTGGGTTGCATCAGCACAGCGCTCCGGGCCGGCTGAGCGCCAGGGGTTAGGCGGCACCACGGCGGTTCAACTCTTCGCGAATCACCTTCCGAAGCTTCTTCTCGAGCGGTTCGGTCTTCTCGCCTATGTAGGTCCGAAGCGCGTCGTTCAGCATAGTCTGGTAGTTGCCGCCACCGGCTCGAGTTACCTGATCGCGGAAATACTGAATGACGTCCTCGTCAATTCGAATCGTGATCCGCACCTTTCCGGAACCCGGCGGTACAACTGCCCCCCGCTTCCCTTTGCTGAAGTCATATTCCTTTCGCATCATTCGTACTCCTTTTGCTCGCGGGAGGTTGCTTTGCGCGCCGAGATCTGGCGGATGGTCTCCCCGCGGAACGTGTAGCTCACCACGAGGCTTCGTCCAAGAAAGTCAGCGCCGATGGTCGTCCAGCGTTCCTCGGTCGGGTGATCGTCGGGTACCGTGAGCGCCCTCTCGTCCTCGAACACACCCACGGCGTCCGGAAACTCGATTCCGTGCTTTGTCAGGTTGGCGCGGGCCTTTCCGACGTCCCACTCGAACGACACGTCCGAGTATATGCACAGGTGTATGCATAGGTCAACTGAGTCAGGCCTAACGCTGCAACCAATATCATCACGGCATTCAAAGGAGCCCAGTCACAAGCCAATCTTACTTTCCTCGGATCCGTCGTTTCGAGACAAGGGTTTCGGGCTTCCCAGCGATGCCGAGTTGGGCGCACCTCGTCGCTGCAGCGGATTGCTACGCGCCGCTCCAGGTTTTGGTAATCTGCTCGAGCAAGGCAGGCGCGTAGCAATCCGCTGCGCTCCGTATGTCCTGCGGCCTCGTGAGTCGTGATCCTCGTGAGCGTGAGAGATGACGAATTCGATCGTTTGGCGGAGACTGGACCTTCCCGGGCACGAGATCGGAAGAGTCGCGGTTCGGGATGACGGTTGGGAGCTGTCCGGGACGGCCGTCTTCACCCACGAGCGCACCCCTTGTAAGCTCGACTACGTCGTGACCTGCGACTCCGGCTGGCGGACGAGGTCTGCCCGCGTGAGCGCGATGATCGGGGATCGAGAGACCGATCTGACGGTGTCCGTCGACGCGGACCAGCGATGGCACGTGAATGGGACGGAGTGCCCAGCCGTCCGCGGTTGCGTCGAAATCGATCTGGGATCCAGCCCGTCCACGAATCTTCTCCCCATTCGGCGACTCGCGCTGGGAGTTGGGGAGGCGGCAGAGGTCATGGCAGCCTGGCTCCCTTTCCCATCGCTGCGTTTCGAGGCGCTGCGGCAGGTGTACCGGCGAGAGGGAGACAGGACCTACCGGTACGAATCGGGCGGCGGCACCTTCGTTCGCGTGCTCGAAGTGGATGCCGTGGGTTTCGTGCAAGACTACCCGGGCGTGTGGCAGGCCGAGTCGGCCACATGACGAGGCCTGGCTGGCCCCCACCGAGGTGATCCTGGATCACTCGAGTCTCTTCCGGTCGTGAGATCGAGTCACACCAGGCGCTTTCTGAGAACCGATGGCGAGTCACGATCTACTGGAGAGACCATGCGGCGTGTCGTTGGGCTTTTGATCACCATACTCTTCCTCGGATACGGGCTTGTTCGAGTAGGCGTCGGAGGAGCGTTGTTAGCTCAAGCGATGGGCATCGTCGAGTTCACGGAACTCGCTGAGGCGATCTCGGAGGTCAGGCAGTTCATCGATGCGCGTGCGAATGAACAGATTGTCCCGTTCAGCGTGCCGGCATACTTCGTCTACATCATCGTCATGGGCATACTGCTGGCAGCCGGGGCTGTCGGTGCCTTCGTCCGTACGTGGTGGGGACACGTGTTGATCGGCGCCTACCTCGCGATGCATGCCGCACTCTTCGTGAATTTCCAGGAGATCAATCCCAAGATCGTCGGACTCGGAGTGCAGGTAGTGATGCTGCTTGCGCTGGTTTACCTGAGGCCGGCCAAACCGCTGGACCGCGCGGTATCAACATGACCTCGAGTACGGTGACCCGGTAGACAGCCGGCGCCCGTCATCCGTAGTCACGGGAGACGGTCCCGTTCGTGGCAGCAGGCGCTTCGGGGCTCCGCATGTACCGACGGCCGCCGTCGAGGAAGGCTTTCAGATATCGTGGGCGAGCGAATGACGGGCGATCAATGGCGGCGGCTTCCCGCGGTGGCGCTGCTCGTGGCGCTGGCGATTTACACCGGTGTGCTGATCAACCGGGCTTCGTACGCCGTCGGGGGATCGGATAGTTCCGGCTATGCCCGCCTCGCGCGCTCCTTGCTCGGCGGCGAGGTCGCCCTTCCTGTCTCGGGCCTCGAGCGGCTCGGGCTTCCCGCGGGCTACGCGCCCGTCTTTACCCCGTTAGGCTACACGCCCCTCGTCAGGGACGGGGAGCCGACGACGTTCATGGTGCCGTACTATCCCATCGGGTTTCCGCTGCACCTGGCGGTGGGTGCGCTCCTTCTGGGGTGGACGTACGGCCCGTTCTGGGTCAGTCCGGTTGCGGGCGCAATCAGTCTGCTGTTCCTGTTTCTTGCCGGGCGGCGACTCGGCCTGTCGGTCGTGCTCGCGGCCGCCGGCGCTTCGCTCCTCGCCGTCAATCCAACGTTCATCTACATGGCGAGCCAGCCGATGAGCGATGTCACCGCCCTGATGTGGGCGCTCGTGATGGTGTGGGCGGGGCTGCGATCGCGGGAGGATGACCGCTGGGCGTGGCTGGCGGGCGTGGCGTTTGGCATGGCGGTTCTGGTTCGGCCGACCAACATCGTGTTGCTCGCGCCGCTGGTCTTCTGCATCCGGCCGACGTTGAGCGCCCTGTTTCGATTCGTGCTCGGCGGCATGCCGATGGCGGCGACCTTCTTCGGCTTCAACTACGCCGCTTACGGACACCCGCTGCAGACGGGCTATGGTTCGGCGAACCTGCAGGAGTTCATCACCTCTGCCGGGTTCGGCATTCGGCTCGAGCATTACGTCCGTTGGCTGGCCATGACGATGAGCCCGCTGCTGTTGATTGGCTGGCTCGCCGTGGCCGGGGACCGACTCGTCGAATGGCGGAACCGGGCGCTGCTCATCTCGTGGTTCGGCGCGATCCTCGCGTTCTATGTCTGCTACGCCATCTACGACGAGTGGTGGTACACGCGGTTCCTGTTGCCGGGGTATCCAGCGCTGATTCTTGGCGCGATGCTCGCCGCCAGGGATTTCGCGGGCCGCATCCCGGGCGAGCGGCGAAGACTCCGATTGGCTGCCGGCCTGACGATGTACCTGGTGGCGCTCGGTTTCGCCGTCTATCACGATCACAAGTTTGGCGTCTTGAACATTGGACGGGACCAGGCGATTCATGCGGAGTCGTGCCGTTGGGCCGACGAGCAGCTGCCTGAGCGGACCCTGGTCGTCGCGATGGAGATGTCCGGAGCGCTGGAGTTCTATACGCGTCACTCGATTTTGCGCTGGGACGCGCTGCGGCCGGAACTATGGCCCGCGGTCAGAACGCAGGTCATCGCGGAGAACTATGCCCTAACAGCCCTGCTGCTGGAAGGAGAAGTGGAGGATGCGCAGCGACGTGTCCCTGGCGAATGGAGCGAGCAGGGACGCATCCATGACGTCAGCCTCTGGCGCATCGACCCGATGAAGAAGGCGCCCCCTGCCGTAACCTACCAGTCGGGCTTCTCGGGCATCGAACGTGCCGGCGACGGGGCGAGCTGGAGATGGATGGCCGACGAGGGCGTGGTTCAGCTCGAGAACACGGGACAGCCGATGCGCCTGAGGATCGAAGGTGACGTACCGCTCGAGTCGCTGCCGCGCCCCGCCACGTTCAGGATCGAGCTCAACGGACAGGTGCTCGACGAGATGCGAGCAACAGAGCACGCGCTCGTGAGGGAGTTCGTCGTCACGCCGAGCCAGCAGGGCGACAGGCCGTCCTCCGAGCTACGCATCGTCACGGACCAGTCATTCGTGCCGGCCGACACTGACCCCCAGAGCGGTGATCGGCGGAGGCTCGGATTCTCACTGACCCGGCTGCTCTGGAAAGAGCTTCCGCCGTCGACGGAATGACGAGGCGAGGCACCCGGGGCCTTCTCCCGCTCTGGCCGCACGCGGAACTCATGCGCCATTCGGCGCCATGCCTCGGGCGTGACGTAGAGTGATCGGATGCATACACAACTCGGACACGTTCGCGAGCTCGCGCGCTATCCCGTCAAGTCGATGGCGGGCACCGCAACGGAGTCGGCTTTTCTCGGATGGCACGGTCTCGATGGCGATCGGCGCTTCGCCTTCCGGCGCGTGGGAGACGACAGCGGCTTTCCGTGGCTCAGCGCGAGCCGCGTCCCCGAGCTTCTTCTCTACCACCCGTTCGGTCTCGACGCGAGCAAAGGCGAATCGCTGCCAACTCACGTGCGCACTCCATCCGGGGCGCAGATGGAGCTTCGCAGCGCTGAGCTCCAACGCGAGATCGCGGAGCGCTTCGGAAGTGGCGTGGAACTGATGAAGCTCAAGCACGGGATTTTCGACGACGCCTCGGTATCGATCATCAGCCTGGCGACCATTTCCGGCATCGGTCGCGAGGTGGGAGTCGATCTGGATCGCCGGCGCTTCCGGGCCAATATCGTGCTCGACACGCGTGCCGTCGAACCGTTTCTCGAGGACGAGTGGGTCGGCGGGACACTGGTGTTCGGCGACGAGGAGCCAGGACCGGCCGTGAGCGTGACTGCGCGCGACGTGCGCTGCATGATGATCAATCTCGATCCCGACACGGGCACACAAGATGCGCGGGTTCTGAAGACGGTCGTCGGGATGAACAAGAACAATGCAGGCGTCTATGGGACGGTGGTGCGCACCGGCACGATTTCTGTCGGCCAGCCGGTGAGTCTGGTCCTCGACGCGCGACGCTGAAGCAGCACGCTCCATCGCGGCGCCACAGGTTACGGCTGTTACAGAACGGCGTACGCGGAGCCGACGCGGCGCTCGCTGGTGTTAGCCTTCAGGTTCACATTCATAGTCCGAGCGACCAGTCTTCGACCCAAACTCCGTCCGACGACGGATCGAAAGAGGGATTGATCATGGCCACTGGCACCGTCCGACTTCATCGAGTGCTCCGCGCGAATCCCGAGCGGGTCTATCGCGCGTTTCTGGACCCTGATGCGATGGCCAAGTGGATTCCGCCACACGGATTCACCTGCAAGGTCCACAACATGGACGCCAAGGTCGGTGGAACGTACAAGATGTCGTTCACGAACTTCACGACAGGGAACGGTCACTCGTTCGGCGGCGAGTATCGCGAGCTCGTCCCGTTCGAGACGATCCGCTACACGGACTGCTTCGACGACCCGAACCTCCCCGGAGAGATGCAGACGACGGTAACGCTGAGGCAAGTGTCGTGTGGAACGGAGCTCAGCATCGTGCAGGAAGGCTTGCCGGAGGTCATCCCGGTCGAAATGTGCTACCTCGGCTGGCAGGAGTCGCTTACCCAGCTCGCGAACCTCGTCGAGCCCGAGATTCCGGACTGAGCGGGCGACGACGAACGCGTTCGTTGCGCATGCGAGCCCGCGACGCCGAGCGCCAGCTCCTCGAGCTGACGAGATCAGCGCACCGGGCGTTGCGCTTCGCCTAACCGCAGCACGGGAGGTATCCTCGATCCATGAGAACTTCGGTCTTCGTCGGCACGAGCGTCGACGGTTTCATCGCCAGGCTCGACGGCTCCTTCGACTTTCTTAGTGCCGGCGGCGACGCCGACGGCGAAGCTACGGGCTACAACGCCTTTTTCGCCACGGTCGACGTCGTTCTCATGGGGCGCAACACCTACGAGGTCGTCCTCCAGTTCCCTGAGTGGTATTACGGCGCTACGCCCGTCTTTGTCCTCAGCAGCCGGCCCCTTCCGCCGTCTCTTCCAGGCGCGATCGTCGAGCAGATTTCGGGCGCCCCCGCCGAGGTTCTGTCCCGGCTCGCAGCGCGCGGGTTCGGTCACGTCTACGTCGACGGCGGCGCCACGATTCAAGAGTTCCTGCGGGCAGGTCTCATCGACCGACTCGTCGTTACGCGTGTGCCGGTCCTCGTCGGCTCCGGGATTCCACTCTTCGGCGCGTTGGATTCCGACGTTCGTCTCGAGCACGTTGCAACTCGCGAGCTGCGAGGCGGCGCGGTTCAGAGCGAGTACGGGGTTGAGCGGGGGTCGGGCAGCTCGTGAGGAAGAATCCGATGCGAGAACGTCACTCAGTGGATCTTCCCGGCCGGCGTCGCATGTTAGGCCGCGCCGAAGTTGTTTGATGACGATGCGTTCGATGAGCTCCGACGACACACTCGAAACGGCCCGGCTGGCGCTTCGGCCCTTCGCCGGCTCCGACTTCGAGGAGTTTTTCCGATCGTGCATCTCCGATCCTGCCGTCATGGGCTTCTTTCATGCCTATCGGGACCCTGAGCCCGAAGGCGAACGCCGGGCCCGCGCGATCCGCGACTTCGTCCGCCACTTCGAGGCTGGCGCCCGGGAGTTCGGATACGTCTGCTGGGCCCTCAGGGTGAAGGCCGATCTCGCGTTAGGCGAGGGCTCGTTCGTCGGCTGGTGCGGGGTGCTGACGCCGGCGCTCGACCACGGGCGATGGGGGCCGGAACTGGCCTTCATGCTCGCGCGATCGGCGCAGGGAGCGGGCCTTGCAACGGAAGCCGCGAGCCTCGTTGTCCAGGATGCCTGGAGACGCTACGGTCTCTCCAGTCTCCACGCCGTCGTCGACACCCCGAATATCGCCTCGCGGAGGGTTCTCGAGCGGGTCGGGTTCGCGCTGCACGGTCCGGTAGAGGTGTACGGCAGCAAGGACATGCTGCTCTACACTGCAGCGAAGCCCTCGGGACTGCCCGGACGAGACACGCCGGCGGAATCGCAATGAACACCACGACACGAAACGCGCTGCTGATCGCCTTCATCGTTCTGGCGAGCGTCGCTGCAATCGTGGCGGCGGGGATCCTGGTGTTCTCGCTCAGCTTTTCCGAGAAAGGGCTCATCGCCATCTCCGCCGATCCGATGACGCTGCAACGTGTCGATTTGCGCGACGCGACGAATCGGACGCTCTGGAGCGTCGAGGCCGATGCGCCCACCGCGGTGAACGTGCTCCGCTACGGAGAGACGCCGGAGGGTTTCCGCGAGCGCGTGGCGCGCAGGAGGGGAATCCGCCCGGGCGAGCCGCTCGTCCTGCTCATGTCCTCGGGGGCCCGATGGGTCAGGATCGAGGGCGTGGGGCGCAGAAAAGACGGTTTTCGCGGCGGGGAGCCGACGGGAGGCGATTTTGCCACCACGCCCGCGTCGGTGGTTTTCGACGAGGATGCGCCGGCTGAGCGCTGACGAGGGAGCGGGCGTTATCCCTTGCAGGGAGTGCGAAAGCGGCTCCCCGGAGCCCGGAACCGAGAGCGGCCGGAGGGGCCTCGACCCCGAGAGGGGAACCTTTCTGGAGGAAATTTCGTCGTATTCCTGTACTTTCAGAGTTCGTCCGCTATTATTTCGGGCAACAAATCCTCCAATCTGTAACGACTCCGGAGCAAACGAGCTGATGACCAAGAAGATCCTGCTTTCCCTCGCCCTCGCGGCCGCGACGTTTGCGGTTGTTCCCCAGGCCGACGCGGCCGTCAATTCCGGCACGCGAAAGGAAGTGCTCTCGCGGGTCCAGCCGCTGGGTGCCGACATCAAGTGGAACGGAAAAAAGGTCGAGTCGCTCGAGTTCAACTGCGACGGGGAAGAGGATTACGTCATCGGTGGACGGGCCGGAAACCGCTACTACATCGCCATCATCCTGGGGCCGCTCTCGCGCCCTTCGAGCCCGCTGACGGCCGACTTCCCGGTCGGAACGAACGAAGACGGCGCGCTGTGCGAGAAGACCCCGACGGTCTTCGTGGGGAGCATGGACTACGATCCGGCCGAGATGCTTGGAGAGGCGCCCGAGGGATTTGAGCAGTCGGCGACGTGCAACGAGGTCGATCTGGGCGGGGAATGCGTGAAGTACCACATCTACTGGAACGCAGTCGCCGAGAAGATCAGCTTCTGGAAGTAGGCAACCGCTACAGAACGGTTCGCTGATCGCCGTGGCGTTTCGTTGCGCCGACCTTGTCGAAGTGCTCGAGCAGAGGGATCGCGATCTTCCGAGAGAGCCCGAAGCGCTCCTTGAACCAGCCGACGTCGATCGTCTCTCCTTTGTGTTTGGCGAGCTCCACCCGCGCGGCCGCGACCGTATCGCGATGGAGGAGTACCGTGTCGGCGATCTTGAGGATCGCACCCGTCTTCACGAGATAGCCGACGACCCCTTCGATCACCTTCGGCTTCTGGTGGATCGTCTGAATCAGCACGGAGACGGGCGGCGGCTGGAGCCCGCCCTCGAGATAGCGTGACTCGATGAGCCGCGCGAGGTCCCCTTCGACGCCCGAGAGGCGCTTCGAGCGTCCGGGGACGTCGATCTGATCGCCTTCGACCACGATGATCTTCTCGCGTTGGAGGTCCGTGAGCACGAACGTCGTCAGCGCCGGGTCGGTGACGCGCGGCAGGATCTGCTGCAGGAGCTCGCTCTTCGGAACGGCTGCGGCGGTGCGGTTCTGCTCGAAGTACGACGTGAGAAACTCCATCGTCGCTTTCCGCAGCTCGGCGATCCGCTCTGTGTGAATCCAGCGTTGCTCGGCGCCTTCGCCGAGAGTGACGAGGTCGCGGAGCTTCTCGCTGCCGAGCGCTGCGAGGACGCGCGCGCGGGTGAGCCCCCAACGGCTTTCGACGTCCCTGAGCGAGACTCCCGCGATTCCGCCGAGGCGGGCAAGCAGGTGGAGTCTGTCGGCAGGGGAGCCATTCGCGAGCGTCGTGAGAATCTCGGGACGTGTCGTGCGGCTGAGCCTGGGGAGGGACGGGTCGAGAATCCGTCCGCCACCGATGGTGAGCGGCGGCGAGTAGCGCCGGATCACGAAGCGGTCGCCGGCAACGGCGCAGACGGGCGACTCAAGGCGGATCTGGACGAAGGCTTTCGAGCCGGGAGCGATCTCCTTTGCCGACGACGCGAGGATACGGATCGATCCGAGCAACTCCGAAGAGAAGTGGTGGAAGCGCACGCGCGTCTGGTCGGCGAGCGGGCGCGCGTCGGGGAGGAGCTCGAGCTCGGCGGTGATGATCCGAGTCGTGCCGAGCGTGCCGGGACGGACGAGCTGCTCGCCTCGAGCGATGGCGTCGACCGCGACGTCAGCGAGATTCACCGAGGTGCGCTCGCCCGCCGACGCGCTCTCGCGCGGCTCGCCGTGGACGTGAATGCGTCGCGCGCGGGTCGTCGTACCCGATGGGAGGATCTCGAGTGGCTCGTCGACGGTGAGCGAGCCGCTGACGGTCGTGCCGGTCACGACGGTGCCGAAGCCCTTCATCGTGAAGACGCGGTCGACGGGCAGGCGAAAGGCGCGCGCGTTCGAGTCACGGTCTTCGACGTCGATCACAGCGCGGCGGAGCTCTTCGCGCAGCGTGTCGAGGCCGTCGCTCGAGACGCTGCTCACCGCGACGAGAGGCTTCCCCTGGAGGAAGGTTCCCTTCACGAGCTCCTCGACCTCGAGACGGACGAGATCGAGCATCTCCGGCTCGACGAGATCCGACTTCGTCAGGGCGACGACGCCGGTGGGGATGCGCAAGAGCTCACAGATGGCGAGGTGCTCGCGGGTTTGCGGCATGACGGACTCGTCGGCCGCGACGACGAGCAGCGCGCAGTCGATGCCCCCGACGCCGGCGAGCATGTGCTTGACGAACTTCTCGTGCCCGGGAACGTCGACGAAGCCGATCTGCAGATCGCCGGCGATCCAGTGCGCGAAGCCGAGGTCGATCGTGATGCCGCGGCGTTTCTCTTCCGGCAGGCGGTCGCAGTCGATGCCGGTGAGGGCGCGAACCAGGGAGGTCTTGCCGTGGTCGATATGGCCAGCAGTGCCGACGATGCGCCGTTTCATCGGGAGCATTCTGTACGAAAGGAGGCGAGAGGCGAAGAGGCGATGAGGCGAGAGGCGATGAGCAGGCCGATGTGGAGTGCGAAAGCGCAGCTTTCGCGGCGGCGCGCAGCGCAGCGAAGCGTAGGATGTCGAGCCCTCTTGTTCCTCGGCAACGCACCCGGATGGGCGACGCGACCACGCCGCCCTTACGACACCAGCTGTCTGCTGATCGCCTTTCGCCTTCGCGCGGACGCCTCGGGCGCGTCGGTCTGGTTCATACGGCGCTGCGCGCCGCCGCGAAAGCTGCGCTTTCGCACTCCACATGTCGGCTGATCGCCTTTCGCCTTCGTGCAGCTACGACTCGCGCCTGACTCTCGCTCCGTAATGCTCCGCAAGCGGCGGCGGCACCTCCACCGGCTGCCCGACGGCGCGACGGAGGTCGATTGCGTTTACGATCGCCTGGCCGCGGAAGTGGTTGTTCGTGATCACGTAGACGTCGCCTTTCTGCGCAAGACTGGTCACGGTGCCCGCCCACGGCTCGAGCTCCTCTTCCGAGTAGAGGTAGTCGTAGCGTTCCCAGGCTTCGTCGTGGTGGAACCACTTCTCGTAGTTCCGGCCGTGGAAGCGGACGTAACGCGTTGGCGCGGTCGCGACGGCAGTCGGGGCGAGCGACTCGCCGATCACCGGCTGGTCGATGTTCGCGAATCCGACGCCGAGCCGCTCGAGGAGCGCGATGAAGTGCGGGTCGTCGAAGCCGCCGTGCCGCACTTCGACCACGAGCGGATACGGCGCGAGCGCCTCGGCGGTGTCGCCGATGCGAAGGAACGCCGACTCGGTGTTCCGGAAGCTCCAGGGATACTGGGCGAGGACCGCACCGAGCCGTCCCTCTTCGGCGAGCGGCTCGAGATAGCGCCGGAAGGCGACCACCTCGGAGGCCGGAGGAAAGGCCGCTTCGTGAGTGAAGCCCTTGTAGAGCTTGGTCGTGAAGCGGAAATCGGGGTTCGCGGCGACGCGGCGGACCCAGCTTTTCGCGTGGGTCGGCGGAGGGGTGCGGTAGAACGACGAATTCACCTCGATTGTGTCGAAATGGCGCGAGAGGTAGACGAGAGGATCAAAGCTTCGGGCCTTCGTCGGATAGACGATGGGTGCTGCCGGGCGCATAGGTAACAAAGAAACCGGGCGCATAGGTTACACGGACTGGTTGATTTTGTGCGGTCGAAGACCGCAGCGCCTTTGCTGTTCGTCTCTGTCTCTGGGCCTCTCGTCGCCGGCCC
>JBPPMG010000208.1:0-3665 GCA_051305935.1 Thermoanaerobaculia bacterium | reverse complement strand
GATCGGCCCGCCCAGAACTCTTCCGCGAGGGTCACCATATCTTCCACGGAGCGCGCCCCGAGGCCCACAGCTCCTCGAGCAGATTCTTGTCACGGAGCGTATCCATCGGCTGCCAGAATCCGTGGTGCTCGAACGCCATCAGCTCTCCCTTTTTCGCGAGGTCCGACAGCGGCTGGCCCTCCCAGCTCGTGAGGTCACCTTCGATGAGGTCGAGACATTTCGGTGAGAGCACGAAAAAACCACCGTTGATGAGCCCTCCGTCGCCGGGTGGCTTCTCGAGAAAGCCGGCGACTTCCGCTCCCCGCATCTGCAGAGCGCCGTATCGGCCCGGCGGCCGGACGGCTGCCACCGTGGCCCAGCGGCCGTGCTCTCTGTGAAATGCGATCTCCGCTGAAAGGTCGACGTTCGAGAGGCCGTCTCCGTACGTGACGCAGAATGCCTCTTCATCCCGAATGTGGGCGGCTACCCGCTTCAGACGACCTCCGGTGAGGGTTTCGTCACCCGTGTCGACCAGAGTCACCCGCCACGGCTCACCGTGACGCTCGTGGACATGCATCTCGTTGGTGGCGATGTCGAACGTGACGTCGGACATGTGGAGGAAGTAGTTTGCGAAATACTCCTTGATGACGTAACCCTTGTAGCCGCAGCAGATGACGAAGTCGTTGACGCCGTGGGCCGAGTACAGCTTCATGATGTGCCACAAAATCGGCCTTCCACCGATTTCCACCATCGGCTTCGGTTTGACGGAGGTCTCCTCCGCGATTCGCGTGCCGAGGCCGCCCGCCAGCAGAACGGCTTTCAAGCGTGACCTCGGTGCGGCGCGGCAGGCGTTACTGCGCGGTGGAGAATGCGGCGCCGTCGACAACGACGGCCGGGCAGCTCCGGAATCTGCATGTAGCACCTCCCCCCGGGCGGGTTTCCTGTCAGTTGCGCTCACCCGTCGGTTCCGCGAGTTTCGCAGTTATGCACGCCGAACACAACGGCTTGTCGCGTGCGGCGTCGTCACGTCCGAATGCGGCGAAGGAGCAGAGCCATCAACGTCGCGAAAGCACCACCGCTCGCGAACGCCGCGATCCAGGCGACGCCGCTCATATCGGGAGCAATCGCCATGAGCCCCACGGCGAGAGCGAAATAACCGGCCCAGACGAGCAGCGCGCGGAGCGCGTGCAGTGAGAGCAGTCCCTGCGCCAGCACGGCGGATCCGTACGTGAAAAAGCTGGCCAGCGCGGAAGGGAGCGCCAAGGACGCAGCCGGAAGGAATGCGGTGCCGAACAGGAGTGTCATGAGCGGTCGCGCCGCTACGCCAAGGAGCACCAGAAGAGGGAAGACGAGCAGCGCGTAAGCACCGAACATCCGCCGCACGGTCGACGAGGCGCGGTCTCCCCGGAGACCCGCGCGTGACAGGAGGGGGACGAAGAGGACGTCCAGTGTCATTCCGGCGATCAGAATCGTGCGCCCGAGTGTGTGGGCGGCACCGTACAGCCCGGACGGCTCTGCTCCAAATTTCCAGCGAACGATCAGAAGATCGACGAACTGCCAGGACGTGGAAAGGGTGAGCACGAGTGCGGCGGGTGCGATCAGAGAGGTGAGGCGGCGTCGGTCGAGCCGGAGGGGGAGGGGATCGGGAAGGCCGCGACGCACGACGCGACTCGCGGCCGCCGCGAAAGCAGCGGTCGAAGCCGCCCACGCTGCGATCGCGACCGTGGCGGTCGGTCTGATCGCCAGAGCGGCGCCGCCCAGCGCGAGCCGCGCGAGCGCTTCGACGACGGCGAGCCAGCTGTAGGAACGCCAGAGCCCGAGAGCTCGGACGAGATTCTTCGGGATGGAAGCGAGCGCCAGGGCGAACCAGAGACCCGCCGCCGCGATCAGCGGTGCGCGCGAGTCGTAATGAAGAGGCCCGGCGAGCATCGCAAGGACCAGCGAGAGCGCCAGCGCCACTACCGCCGCTGCCGGGAGGAGACGCCGACGGATCAGGTGAAGCAGGCCCGCGATCTTTCCCCACTGCAGCCGCGCCGCGAAGCGCGACGAGAGCTGAGCCGTGATCAGCCCGAACGGCCACAACGCCGCCGAAAGAATGGTCGCGATCAGGATTCCCGTCGAGTAGTCGCCGAACGCGGCGGGCTTGAGAACACGAGCCGCGATCACGGACCATGCAAAAGCGAGCAGGGCGGAGAGGCCGTGCGCCACCAGGACCGACCCCCCGCCGCGGCCGAACCGCAAGCCCGCCTGCTCGCCACTCATCCGATTTCCAATCGCGAGGGGAATGTCCGGCGCATCGGCGGCGAGTCTCTATGCACGATCGCGAAAAGCGTAACACGTCACCGGCGCGCAGCGTGCGCGCCAGTGACGCGCCGACGCTATGGTACCCTACGGCGATGGGGCCTGCCCACGAACGACGATGAGCGAGTCGGGGATCGATGTGCGGCGCGAAGCATCATCCGAGCATCTCGCGCCGTCGATCTTCGTCATCGTGCCGGCGTTCCGCGAGGCCGGGGCGGTCGCCGCTGCAGTCGAGAAGCTCGGGCGATTCGCAACGCGGGTGGTCGTGGTGGACGACGGTTCGGACGACGCGACGGCCCGCGTCGCGAGGCAGGCGGGTGCGACGGTCCTCCGGCACGTCGTGAATCGTGGTCAGGGCGCGGCGTTGCGTACCGGCATCCGATACGCCCTTCGCAGCGGTGCCTCGTACATCGTCACGTTCGATGCGGACGGCCAGCATCGAGTTGAAGACGTCTCTCGGCTCGTGGCGCCGCTCGCACGTGGCGAGTGCGACGTCGTGCTCGGTTCGCGTTTCCTGCAGCGCGGGACGATACCGCCGCTTCGCCGTCTGGTGCTGAAGGTGGGAGTTCTGTTCACGAGGATGGTTTCGGGGATTCCCGTGACCGATACCCATAACGGGCTGCGGGCCTTCACGCGAGCTGCCGCGGAGCAGCTCGATCTGCGGCTCGACCGCATGGCGCATGCGAGCGAGATCCTCGACGAGATCGCGCGCAGGAAACTGCGTTGGGTAGAGCTCCCCGTGGAGATTGACTACACGCCCTATTCCCGGCGTAAGGGACAAACTTCGCTGGGTGCACTGGGGATCATCTGGGATTTTCTTCTTGGACGGTGGCTCCGATGACTCCGTTTCAGATTGTCGCGATCGCGGCTCTCGCTGTCGTGTTGGCCATTAGCGTTGCGGCGATCGCGCGCAAGCGGGTCACGCCGCTGGTCGGCGTCTTCTGGGTTGGCGTTTGGCTCGCGGGAGCGGTGGCGATCGGCTGGCCGGACGTGACCGTTACCCTGGCGCGCGCTCTCGGGATCAATCGCGGCGCCGATCTCGTCTCGTATCTCGCCATTCTCGCGATGCTCGCCGGATTTTTCGCGCTGAACCTGCGCATCAGGCGGATGGAGTCGCAGATCACGACGATCGTCCAGGAGCTCGCGTTGCGGAGCGAGAACGATGCGGACGGAGATTCGTGATCCCGAAGTCACGGTCGTCATTCCGGTGTGGCGTGCTGACCCGTCCCACCTGAGGGAAGCGCTCGCGAGCGTCTCGGGCCAGACGCTGACGAATTTCGAGGTAATCATTATCGAGGACCCTTCCGAGTCTCCGGCGGAGAGCCTCGTGCGGGCTCACGGCGATCCGCGTATCCGCTACATTCTGAACGAACGCAGGACCTGTC
>JBPPMG010000207.1:0-30915 GCA_051305935.1 Thermoanaerobaculia bacterium | reverse complement strand
GCCATGAGCCGTACCTCGCGCCTTCGCCACCCGTCACGCACCGATCGCGGTCCATGTCCAAACAGCAGGGACCAGCATCATCAGGCCTCAATCATCGCTATTTCGGTTCCGGTTACGGGGCGCCAGAACCCGAACGTCTCCAGCCCCTCGATGGAGATGCAATGAGAAGCACACCGAAGTTTGCCGCACTCTTCTTTCTGCTGTTGCTCGTCACAGTCGATGCGTCGGCACAGACCGTGTCGGGCAGCATCGACGGGGTCGTGAGGGACAAACGGAGCGGAGACCCGCTCCCGGGCGTCACGGTGACGGTCTCCTCGAAGGAGCTCGTTGCGGGCACCGCCGTTCAGGTCACCGACGTCGCCGGACGCTACCGCTTCCCGTCGCTTCCCGTGGGGACGTACGAAATCAAGGCGGAGCTCTCGGGCTACTCGCCGGCGCAGCAGGGCGATGTCCGGATGAGCCTCGGGAAGGTGCTCACGGTGAACTTCGGCCTCGACCTCCCGAGTGTTACCGAAGAGCTGACGATCTACGCGGAGGCGCCACGCGTCGACGTGACCTCGTCTCAGGTGTCCAGCGTGCTGACGACCGAGTACATCGAGAAGCTTCCGATCGTTCGCAGCGCGAACGACCTCGTGAACTACTCGCCCGGCGTGAACGACCGCCAGGCGATGGGCGGAACCGACGACAGCCAGAACTCGTACAACCTCGACGGCGTCGACGTCTCCGACCCGGCCTCGGGCGGCTACTGGATTCTGCCTAACGTCGACTGGCTCAAGGAAGTCCAGGTTGCGGGCCTCGGCGCAAACGCGGAGTACGGCGGCTTCACCGGCGGCCTGTTCAACATGGTGACCAAGTCGGGCGGCAACGAGCTGCTCGGAACTTTTTCGGCTTACTACTCCGACGACAGCCTTTCGAACGAAAACTCCCCCGACCCCGACAATCCAGACCTGTCGCCGTTCACACTCGACGAAGACGCCGACATGAGCCTCAGCGTCGGCGGCGCGATCCAGAAGGACCGGCTCTGGTTCTTCGTGTCGGGACAGGAGGTGCGCAACTCGATCTCTCCATTCGGCGCGGAGGACACCGAAGACACGGACCTGTCGCGTTACCTCGGCAAACTGACTTTCCAGGCCAACACGAACAATCTCCTCTACGCGCTCATCGACTACGACGGCATCTACCGCGATCGTCGCGGGATCTCGAACACCGTTCTCGCCGACGCGTCGACGGACCAGGAGTCGCCGAACTGGTCGTACAACGTGACGTGGGAATCGATCATCGGCAGCAACAACTTCCTTTCGATGAAGGTCACGGGCTTCGACGGGGCCGATGACCGGCTGCCGCAGAACGGAAGCAACACTTCGGGCCGCAATGACGTCGACTCCGGAATCGACTGGGTCAACGCGCCGTACACCCTCTACCAGGACAAATCGCGCGCGACGTTCGACACGTCGTGGACTCTCTACAAGAACGGGTGGGGAGGCGAGAGCTCCTCGCACACGTTCAAGTTCGGCCTCAACTACGAGGACGCGAAGCACGACGAGTTCCGCACCCGCAACGGTGGGATCACCTACGTCGACGACAGCTATTACTGTGACTCGCTCGACGACTACTTCGCCGATCCCTTCTGCGGCGTTTACTCGTCCGACGTCGGAAACGAGATCTTCCTCGAGAGCCGCACTTCGGGGCTCCACCTCTACGCGCAGGACTCCTGGAGGCTCAGCCAGTTCACGATCAACTACGGGCTGCGCTACACGAGCTATGACGGCGGCTTCGCCAACACACAGGACGACGTCTATTCGGTCGACTTCATCGCGCCGCGCATCGGCGGCGTCTGGGACGTCGGCGCGAAGGGCCGCACGGCCGTGCGCGCGCACTACGGGCGCTACTACGACGGCCTCGCCGTCTACTACTTCGATCGTGAGGAGAACGCGGGGGCCTTCACACCTCTCGAGTTCTTCGACTACAACTTCGACACCGGCGAGTACGACATTCCGGCGGGCGTCCGCACCAACTCGGCCGCGCTCGACGCCAACATCGACCATCCGTACATGGACCAGTACGTGCTCGGGTTCGACCAGCAGCTCGGGCGCAACTTCTCGGTCGGCTTCGACTACGTGATCCGCGAATATCGCGACATCATCGCCATGGTCAACACCAACGACGACTATGACGAGCTCGTTGCGCCGAACATCCCCGGAGTCGACCCGCTCCCGTTCTACGACCTGCTCTCCGCGCCGGTCAACGTCATCACGAACCCCGGCGACGCGTACCGCGACTACGACTCGCTCGTCTTCCGCTTCAACCGCAACTACGCCGACGGCTGGCTCCTCACGGCGTCGGTCGTCTGGGCCGACCTCCAGGGAAACACGTTCAGCGCCGACGGGTACGTCGACGAATGGGAGGACCGCAATGGACAGACCAACGCCAACGGCAACCTCCCGGGCTTCTCTGAGTGGGAGGTCAAGCTGAGCGCCTCCTATGATCTTCCCTGGGGCTTCGCGGTCAGCGGCTACTACAGGTTCCTCTCGGGCCAGTACTGGACTCCGGTGGTCCAAGTCCGCGGCCTGCTCGAGAACGACCGCCCGTTCGTCTTCACCGAAGAGCGCGGCTCGCGGCAACTGCCAGACAGGAACAATCTCGACCTGCGACTTTCCAAGGAGTTCGAAGTCGGCTTCGGTTCGATCGACCTCTTCGTCGACGTTTTCAACGTCACGAACGAGGACACGGTCCTCGCGGTCGACGACTGGTATGGCACATACCGTTACGACTACGAGGACCACCCGGCCGGCAGCACATTCTCCGCGCGCGGCGCTTTCGAGCAGCCGCTCGATATCGAAGAGCCGCGGCAGATTCGCCTCGGGTTGCGCGTTTCGTTCTGACGGCGTCGATGAATCGGACGAGAACGGGCGGCACGAGCCCGCCCGTTCTCGACTCGTAGAAAGCGCTCCAGACACCGGAGGAGATCCCGATGCGGCTTCGCGTGGCCTTTGCCTACCTCCTGCTGGCCTTCGTCGCAGCGGCGGAGCACGCTCCCTTGCGAGGGCATCTCGTCCTCATTGGAGGCGGAAAACGCCCGCCTGAGGCGATGAAGAAGTTCGTCGATCTCGCGGGTGGCCCTGACGCGCCGATCGTCATCGTGCCCACCGCCTCCGAGCTCCCGGACACGGGCGACTACTACGTGAAGCAGTTCCGCGAGATGTTCGGATGCAGCGACGTCGCAGCGCTCGAGGTCAGGAGCAAGGCCGACGCGCGCCGCCCCGAGCTCGTCGCCGCGGCAAGGCGCGCGCGCGGTGTCTTCTTCGCGGGTGGCGACCAGGCGAGGATACTCACTGCCTTCGAGCACAGCCCAGTGCTCGACGCGATCCGCGAGATGTGGCAACGCGGCGGCGTCATCGGCGGCACGTCAGCCGGAACCGCCTGCCAGAGCCCGCTCATGATCACCGGGGAGGGTGACTTCAGTGTCATCCAGACGCGATCGGTGGAGCTATGGAACGGGCTCGGCTTCTTTCCCGGAGTCATCCTCGACCAGCACTTCGTAAAACGGCAGCGATCCAACCGCCTGATCTCCGCCATCCTCGAGCACCCGAAACTCGTGGGCATCGGCGTCGACGAGGACACTGCGATCTGGGTGCGCCCCGACGGCGCGTTCGAGGTTATCGGCCGTCATCAGGTCATGGTTCTCGACGCGCGCGGCGCAGCCGTATCGCGCAGTCCCTTCGAGAACGGGAGAGAGCTGCTCGGCGTCCGCGACATGCGCGTCCACATCCTGGCCGCGGGCGAGTCGTTCGATCTAGAGAAGGGCGTTGTCATCGCGCCCACGTCGACCGCCGCCGAATCAGGAGCTGCGGTCCGGCACTGAGGCCGGGGAAGGCGCACCCGCACCGCAATCGCGCTCAGAACGGTCCCCAGTGCATTAGCACCGGAGGGATCAGCAGCAGAAGGCTCACGACGATCAGCACGATCATCAGCGGCAGGAACCAGCGCGCCCAGCGCTCCCACGGAATCTTCGCCATGCCGAGCACGCCCATCGTTACGGCCGAGGTCGGCAGGATCGGGTTCACGAACTCGCAAAGCTGGAAGGCGAAAACCATCGTCTGGCGTGTGAGGCCGATGAGGTCAGCCAGCGGGGTCATGATCGGCATCGTGAGCGCGGCCTGGGCCGTCCCCGAGTGGATGAAGAAGTTGATCAGGGCCTGAAGCAGGAACATGACCTGCGCCGCCATCACGACCGGGAGGCTGGAGATCGCCATCGCGCTGTAGTGGAGGATCGTGTCGAGCACGAGCCCCTCGCGCGCGATGATCAACAGCGCCCGACCACACGCGATGATCAGCGTGACGCTGACCATGTCCTTCGCCCCCGCGACGAAGGCTGTCGCGATCTCGTTGGACTTCTGCCCCGCTACGACTCCCATGAGCAGCCCCATCGCGAGGAAGAGCGCGCCAATCTCCTCGATGAACCACTGCTTCTCGAGGATGCCCCAGACGAGCACCGCCATTGCGACGACGAGGAGGAAGAGCACGAGCCCGCGCCGGAGCGTCCACGGCTCGACCTGCCCGCCATGGTCGTACGCGCTGAGGTCACGCTCGCGGTCGATGTCGTAGACCGGGCTGATCTCGGGATTCCGCTTCACTCGGGCGGCATAGACCATCACCCAGGCGATGACGATGCCGGTGCCGATGAACCATGTGATCAGCCTGTAGCCGAGCCCCGAATAGAGCGGCAGGCCGGCGAGACCCTGCGCGATTCCGACCGTGAAGGGATTGAAGAAGGCCGCAGCGAAGCCGGCGGCGGCGCCCAGGAACGGTATTGCGACGCCGACGATCGAATCGTAGCCTAACGAGATCGCGAGCGGCACGAAGATGAGGATGAACGGGATCGTCTCCTCGCCCATCCCGAAGATCGAGCCGCCGAGCGAGAAGATGATCATCATCACGGGGATCATCAGCTTCTCGAGAAACGGCCGTGCCGTCAGCGCCGCCGTCACGCGCTTGATCGCGAAGTGGATCGTCCCGGTCTCCTGAATGACGTTGAACGAGCCTCCGATGAGGAGAAGGAACGCGATGATGAGTCCGCCGTCGAGGAAGCCCTTGATCGGCGCGATCATCAGCCATTGCGGCCCGAGATAGACCTTCTCGACGCTCTGGTAGGTTCCGGGCACGGTCACTTCGCGCCCGTCGCGATCGACGCGCTGGTACGTGCCCGAAGGGACGATCCACGACATCAGGAGCACGATCACGACCAGCGATCCGACGATCACGAGCGTGTGAGGCATGCGAAAGCTGCGTGCGGCGGCCGGCGCGGAAGTGGACATGGACAGAGGCTCTCCTATGGGAAGCGTGCAGTGCATCGCCGCGGATGGCGGCGCACGAGGCGAACGGGAGAGCGGCGCATCGCGCGCCGCGATGGGTGACGAGGCATTGTCACAGCGTTGCGAGAAGGTCGGCGAGAAGCACGACGCGGTGCTCGAGAGAGTCAAGGTCGAGATACTCGCCGCGGATGTGCATTCCTTCACCCGTGGGACCGAGCCCGTCGACGACAGGAGTCTTGCGGGGATCGGCCAGGAAATTCGGAAACGAGATCCCGCCGCGATCCTCTTCGATTTCGAGATGGAAGCCGCGCGCCTTTGCCAGCTCGACGGTGCGGTGAACAAGCGGCGCTCCCGGACCGGCAGGATCGACGGGAGCGACAGTCATGCCGATCCTGAATGTCGCGGTCACTTCGTGCTGCGCCGCAACGCTCTCAGCGAGGCGCGCGAGCCCGTCCAGCACCTTCGGACCGTCGTCTGACGACAGGAACCGGATCTCGCCCTCGGCGAGCGCGCGGTCCGAGACCACGTTCAGCTGCCTCGACGTGCCCAGCATGTCGAAGTGCTTCCCGAGATCCTGGACGAAGTCGGCAGTGCCGGCGACGAGCCTGGAAACGTTCACGGTCGGGCCGGGGCCGGTGCGCGAGATCGCCTGTGCGCGCGCGCTCCAGTCGGCGGCCGCGGCGAGCGCGGAGCGACCGCTCCAGTAGGCGAGCCCCGAGTGTGCGGCCTGGCCGGTAACCTCGAGAGACCACTCGCTCAGGCCGCGACGACCCGCAACGAGCGTCTCGCCCTTCCCGCGCGCCTTCCCGGGCTCGAGCACGAGCACGGTACGCGCGTTCGCGCTCCAACGCTTCACCATCGCGCCGGAGATGAAGCTCTCCGATTCCTCGTCGGGGACGGCGACGAACAGCAGGTCGGCGGGAGGCTTCTGGCCTCGCGCCTCGAGCAGCTCGAGTGCGCCGACGAACATCGCGAGACCGCCCTTCATGTCGAGGGCGCCGGTGGCAAACAAGCGACGTCCCTCCACGACCGGCTCGACGGCGGGCAGCACCGTGTCGAGATGACCCAGCAGGAGCAGGTGACTCGCACCGGCACTCGGACCGCGAGCATAGAGAACAGGCTGAGGAGTGCCGTTCGAATCGAGCTCGTCGGCGATCTCGACGCGGAGCCCGCAGCCCTCGAGGTCGGCCGAAAAACGGGCCGCCATGAGGCGAAGTCCCGCGCTGTTTCCGCTTTCGGACGAGATGGCGCAGAACTCGCTGAGTCGCTCCACGGTGGCCGCCAGAATCTGCTCCAACACTCCCGTTGCGACCGCGTTCATCGCGCCTCCCCTCACGTCGAAGTCTATACGTTTCGACACGAGTTGGCGACCGTTTTCGACGCGGAAAACGCTCTCGAAAACCGGTCATTTCATGCGGTGAATCGATCGTGCTGCGAAGCGACTGCGGAGGGCTCGCAGCTTCGCGAAACGCGCTGCCTCACTCGCCGGGCTGCACGTGATTCCGGCGGTACCTCGACGGCGTCATCCCCGTGTGCGCCTTGAAGACTCTCACGAAATGCGACTGGTCGCAGAAGCCCGCGGCGAGCGCGATCTCGCCGAGCGACGTGCCGTTGGCAACGAGCATTTCGATGGCTCGCTCGACCCGCTTGCGGCGGATGTAGTCGCCGACCGAACAGTCGAACGCCCGACGAAACCCGTCCGCGAGACTCATCGGAGCGACTCCGACCAATTTCGCGATATCGACGAGGCGAAGCTTCTTCATGTACTGCTCGCCGATCAGCCGGCGCGCTTCGTTCAGCCACGGCGCGACTCGCGGCTCCGCCCGGGCATCCAGGAGGCGCGACGAGAGCGCCAGGAACTCGAGAGTCAGTCCCTCGAGCACGACGCCCGACGAGCGCCGCCGGTTTCGCAGCTCTTCACGAATCCGGAGCGACAGTGGAAAGAGCTCGGCCCCCGACACGAAGGTCGCGGGAGGAGCGTTACCGAAAAGCTCGCGCGCCATCGCGACTCGCTCCTCCTCGACTTCGATCGACAGCAGCGTCGTCTTCTGCTTGAACTCGACCGCGTGACAGAGCCCGGGAGGAAAGTAGACGATCGACGTCCCGTCCATCATCCTGCTCCCCGACACCTCGTGCTCGCGAAGCTCGCCTTCGAAGACGACCACCATGTGCGGCCGCTCGTGCACGTGCGCGTGTAGCACGCATCCCTGCTCCCAGACTTCTTCGGTAATTTCGAATCCCGGAATGCGGGCATGGGCGATGAGGTGGTCGGCGAGCTCGATCAAGAGAATCTCCTGCAACCGTTGTAGTTCGTTTCGAGACTGAATGTGTCACCAACGAGTAAAAGAGCCGAGCCCGGACCGCAATCGTAACAGCGGCGTCGAGCACTTGTTAGGGTATGCACTACAAACGCTCGAAGGGGCGATTCGGTGCCCGCGATGTGAACGGACCGGCAAGAATTGCCCGTCGACGTCAGCGTCGCGCGCCTCGACGCCGCAAGACGGCGCTCCGATACGGCAAACCGGATGACCGCTTCAAGAATCCGTTGCGCCTCCACTGCCGTCACCATCTCTCGAGCCTCAATCCCAAATTCGCAACTCGCGTCCCACGGACGCGGCAATGTCGTCGCCGACGAACTTCGAGTTCATGATCAGAGTATGGACGGCCGGCACCTCGACGAGTTCACAGCCGCGAATCCGCGTGTCGTCGACCGTGAGCACCGTGTCGTTCTTCGCGGCGCCGAAGGGAGAGAGCGCTCCGACCGGCCCCGCGGTGCCCGCATAGATCCGCGTCGGCATGCGCGGCACGGGAAGCGAGTCCATGAAGCTCACATCGGCGAGGCGCAGGCCGGCGTCGCGTGTCAGGAGCCTCAGCAGCGGCCATCGATCGACGAAGTGTTTCGCCGCCTGGCACGCGCGGCTCGGTGGGGCGATGAAAAAACAGGACGACGGTGGCATGTCGGCGAGCGCCGGAAGCGCCATGCGAATCAGCACGGCGCCGAGCGAGTGGCTGACGAGCACGTACTCCCCATCCGCCACCTCGCGCACCCGCCGCGCGAGTCGTGCCGAGGTCGCGCCGGTCAGCTCGACCGACGCAGAATAGCCGAAGTACGAAACCTCGAGCCCCGCCCGGGCGAGCCGCCGCCCCAGCAGGAACATCGAGACCGGAGTGCGAAACATCCCGTGAACGAGGATCGCGCGCATGGTGGTCTTGTCTTGCTCCTCTTCGATTCGTGGCTCGACGGGAAAGGTTTCAGCGAAGATGTGAACTTCGCGTGGGGATTTGGACGGCGCACCAATCAATTTCTGACGCATAATCTCGCCATCCCAAGGGAGTGAAGCCATCGATGGAAATCGCGGCAGGCCGTCGTCTCGGGCCATACGAGATCGTCTCGCGCATCGGCGCAGGTGGAATGGGCGAAGTCTGGAAGGGGCGCGACACGCGGCTCGAGCGGAACGTCGCCATCAAGATCCTTCCCGGGGAGCTCGCCGCGAACCCGCAGTTCAGGAGCCGCTTCGAACGCGAGGCGAAAACGATCTCGCAGCTCAATCACACGCACATCTGCACGCTCTACGACGTCGGGCACGAAGACGGCGTCGACTTCCTCGTCATGGAGCTCCTCGAGGGCGAGAGCCTCGCCGACCGGATCGCGCGCGGCCCGCTTCCCCTTCACGAAGTTCTCCGTTTCGGACAGCAGATCGCCGAGGCACTCGACAAGGCGCACCGCCAGGGAGTCGTCCATCGCGACCTGAAGCCGGGCAATGTGATGCTGACGAAGGCAGGAGCGAAGCTGCTCGACTTCGGACTCGCGAAGATCGCGCAGCCCGAGGTGTCGCTCGACGACCTGACACAGCAGAAGCCGCTCACACGCGAGGGAACGATCGTCGGAACGTTTCAGTACATGTCACCCGAGCAACTCGAGGGCGAAGAGGCCGACGCCCGCACCGACATCTTCTCCCTCGGTGCAGTCCTCTACGAAATGGCGACGGGCGCGCGCGCCTTTGACGGAAAGACGAAAACGTCGCTGATCGCGGCGATCGTCAGCTCCCATCCGCAGCCGGTGAGCCAGGTGCAGCCGCTCGCGCCCCCGGCGCTCGACCACATCATTCACAAGTGCCTCGAGAAGGATCGCGACGATCGCTGGCAGAGCGCGCACGACATCGCCGAAGAGCTGAAGTGGCTCTCCAGTGCCGGGTCGCAGGCGGGAGTCGGCGCGCCGGTCATCGCGCGGCGCAAGCGACGGGAGCTGGGCCTGTACGCTGCGGTAGCGCTGCTGCTCCTCGCCGCGAGCATCCTCGCGTACTTCCTGACGAGGCGAACACCGCAGGGGATGGCGTACCGCGCGTCGATCGTCCTCCCGAGCAACCTGAACTACTACTCCGGGCCGCCAGCGATCTCGCCCGACGGATCGACGCTCGCGTATTCGGCGCCGCTTCCCGGCGGAGAGTCGGCGATCTGGGTCCGCAAATTCAACGAGCCGAAGTCACGGCTGCTCGAGGGGACGACGGGAGGCCGCGCGCCGTTCTGGTCTCCAGACGGGCGGTTCGTGGGATACACGGGACAGTCGAAGCTGATGAAGGTTGCGGTGTCCGGCGGACAGCCGGAGACGCTCGTCGAGAAGTCGGATTCGTGGGGCGGCGGCTGGAACGAGGACGGCGTGATTCTCTACGCGGCCGCGCGCGAGGGCCCGATCTATCGAACTTCGTCAGGTGGCGGAGAGCCGCCAACCCCGGTCACCGATCCGAAAGCCCTGGGGCATCGGACGCACGTCTGGCCGCTGTTTCTGCCCGATCAGAAGCGATTCCTCTTTCTCGCGGTGCCCGAGGACACCGTGAAGGAAAAATCGGGGCTCTGGGTCGGCTCGCTCGACACGGGTGCGAAACCGACCTTCGTCGTAGCGGCAGACACGAACGGTGCCTACGTGCAGGATGGCTACCTGTTCTTTGTTCGCGATGGAGTGCTGCGAGCGCAGCGTTTTGATCAGAAAAATGCGAAGGTGGAAGGCGACGCCATCTCGATCGCTCCCGTTCAGATCTCGAACTTCGGGCTATCTGCGTATTTCGCGGTTACCAACTCGGGAACTCTCGTCTTTGTCGAGCAGGGAAGCGAGGATCTCTCCGAGCTGGTCTGGCTCGACCGCCAGGGAAGGCGGCTCGGAGCCATTGGAGAGCCCGGCTACTACTGGTCGCCGCGCCTCTCTCACGACGAGCGCAGGGTTGCGATCGACAAGAGCGATTCGAGCGGGAAGGGCGACATCTGGCTCCTCGAGACGGAACGCCCCGGAATGACGCGCCTGACATTCGACGCGCTGAACGAGAGCTCGCCGCTCTGGAGTCACGACGACAAGTCCGTCTTCTTCTTCGTCAGCACGAGAGGAACGGGAGCGGACGTGACGACCGTGCCCGCGGCGGGAGGCGAGGCGAAAGCGCTGACTACGAGTGACGACAAGAACGAGTTCCCTACGGACGTGAGCCCGGACGGCGCAACGATCGCGATCGAGATGGCGGGAAGCGAGAACCAGCGGGCCATGACCGACATCACGCTGTTCTCGCTCGCGACGAAAACCATGACCCCGTTTCTCGCCTCGCCCGCCGCGGAAGGCGCTGCACGGTTCTCTCCTGACGGCAACTGGATCGCGTACTACTCGGACGAGAACGGAAAAGCGGAAGTCTTCGTTCAGTCCAACCCGCCAGGAAACGGGAAGTGGCAGATCTCGACGGCGGGAGGCACGCAGCCCTGCTGGTCGCGCGACGGGAGCGAGCTCTTCTTCCTCTCGGCCGACACGAGAATCATGAGCGTGGCGATCAGGACCGAGTCTGGATTCAACGCCGCGACACCGGTCCCGTTGTTCTCGGTGAGCATGCGACCCGACACCCTCGCGCAGTTCGACGTCAGCCGCGACGGGCGCTTCCTCGTCAACAGCATCGTCCCGCGGACCGACACGCCGACGTCGCTCGTCACCGACTGGCGAGCGCTGTTCGTGAAGGAATGATGAAAGGCAAGGCGGATTGCGGAATGCGGAATGCGGAACAGAGTGCATGCGCCACATACCGTATCGCCTAACCCTCCAGCTCATCACAGTTCTCACTCTCCGCGTTCGAGCACCGCTCCGGTCGGTTGTGCCGACTGCAGGAGCCCCCTCGCCTTATCCGAGCCCACGAGATACGCATCCCAGAACAGGTCGCTGTACTCGAGAATGAGGTCGACGTGCCGCTGCTGGCCCGCATCGCGCGTCATCAACACCGGCGGCTCCTCCGTATCGAGCCGCCCGTTCCGCTTTGCGAGCTCCATCGTCTCCCGGTCGGCGAACGTCAGATGCTCGGCGTCGTCGATGTTCAGGAAGTAGCGCGGCGCGCCGCGGATGGAATCGAACGCGCGGCGCCGGTGCTTCAGCGTCGTCCTCCAGAACCATGAGGAATCGCGGGTGCCGCTCATGTGCATCGTCGGCACACGGATCGACGCAAAGTCACTCTCCTCCGGCGACCAATCCATCGTGGGAGGAGAGAGGATCAGCGCCGCCTTCACCCGCTCGTCCCGAAAGCTCCGGTCCTTCTCCTCGGGGAAATTCACGAGCATTCCGACGAGGGTGAGCGCCGTGTGCGCACCGTAGGAGTGGCCGCCGACGCCGATGCGCGCGAGATCGAGGTTCTTCCAGATCCCGCCGCCGTCGGCTGCGCCGGCACGCGCCTCGATGACGTCGATCACAAAGCTCACGTCGAGGGGCCGGTCTGCGTACTCCTGACGGTTGTAGGCCGCGCGAAACGTCGCCCAGCGCCCCTTCGTCCGCAGCAACTCGCTGTCGCTTGCGAGGTGCTGCACGTGAATCGACACGAAACCGCGGCTCGCCCACTCGCGGCCGAGATAGACATAGCCCTGCCGGGAGCTTCCGAGCCCGTGAGAGAAAATGATGACCGGGAACGGCCCCGTGCCGCTCTTCGGAGCGTAGACCTTGATCGGCACGTCGCGGTCGCGCGCCGAGTCGTGCAGAAGCTCGAGAGTTTCCACAACTCCGGAAGGAGGGTCCGGGGTTGAGTAACTCGCGTCGCTCGCCTGAAACAACGCGCAGCCGCCAGACAGCGCTGCGCAAAGGGCCGACAGCGCCATCGCGACAAGGCTACCGCCATTCACATTCATGGATGACAGCGTACGTCGGATCACGTCGCCGACTCGATCCGGCGCTCGAGCTCCTGCGACGGGGTCAGCCAGAGCACTTCGTACGCGCCGAGCTCCAGCTCGAGCTCTCCACCCGAGGCGAGCCAGCCGCGGCCGGCGATCAGGTCGAACCAGTAGTGCGATTCCACGCCGATGTCGGACTGGCGGATCGTCAGCGTGTGGGATCGCGCGGTCACGTTCGTGAGGCAGAGCAGATGCTCGTTTCCCGCCGGCGAGGTGCGCACGAGGGCGAAGATCGCAGTCGAGAGGCTCAGCACGCGCTGCTCCCCCCGTGGATGAAACGCACGCGCGAGCACGCGTGTGCGCAGCAGGCGCCGCAGGCTCTCCGAGAGCGCGTGGAGCTTCGAAGACGGGTCCGCGAGGTTGCGCTGCAGAATCTCGAAATCGAGCGTGGCGCGATTGACGTCGCGCTTGACCTTCGACTGCAGGGCGAGACGGATGTCGCTGCGGCTCCCGACGAGCGAGTGGAGGTAGATCGCCGGCACGCCGCGCAGCGCGAGCGCGATACTCCGCGACGCGACGAACCTCTGAATCTGCAGCGCGCGCGGCTCGCCGTCATTCTCGTAGTTCAGAGCGCTGTACCAGGTCGTGTTGATCTCGTACGGCACTTCGCCGCTCGCGTCGGTCCGATTGGAGATGAAGGCGCCGTGTGCGCGGGCCGTCGAGGTCAGGAACTCGATCTCCTCCGAGGGCAGGAGGTCGCGCACTCCCGGCAGGCCGATGCCGTCGTGCGTGTCGAGCATGTTGAGGTAGGTCGCGCGGTCCGAAGGAAACTCGAGATCGGCCGCCCAGCGCGAGAGCCACGTCGTGTCGCCGCGATAAAAAGCGTGGAGCACGAGCGGCGGCAGCGCGAAGTTGTAGACGAGCTGCGCCTCGTCGGTGCCGTCGCCGAAGTAGGAGATGTTCTCCGCATGCGGGACGTTCGACTCGGTGACGAGCACGACCTGTGGAGCCGCGACATCGAGCACGTCGCGGAACAGCTTCACGATCTCGTGCGTCTCCTCCAGGCTCGCGCTCGGTGTCCCCGCCTCCTTCCACATGTAGGTGACCGCGTCGAGGCGGACGAGGTCCGCGCCCATGCGCACGTAGAAGAGGAGCGTGTCGATGGCGCTGAGCAGCACTTTCGGGTTGCCGTAGTTCAGGTCGATCTGGTCGTGTGAAAAAGTGGTCCAGACCCAGAGCGGCCCGTCGATCGACTGGAAGCTCGTGAGCACGTCCGACGTTCGCGGCCGCCGAAGCAGCTTGCGCTGCGCGGGCGTCAGCTCCTCGGGCGAACGGAACGCGACCGCGAAACCGGCGTAGCTGGGATTCCCGCTGAGCATCTCGCGAAACGGCACGCTACGCGAGCTCGCGTGATTGAGCACGCCGTCGAACATCAGGCGAAACGTTTCGCCTAACTTCCGGATGTCCTCCCACGTCCCGAGGCGCGGATCGACCGTCTTGAAGTCGACGACGGAAAAGCCGCGGTCGGAAGTGTAGGGAAAGAACGGAAGCACGTGGAGAATGCTGAAGACCGGCTCGCCGCGGCGGAATGCAGCGAGGAACTCGCCGAGCGCGGAGAGCCCGGTCCGCCCGTTGGCGTGGACCATGTCCCCGTAGGTGATCAGCATCATGTCCTGCTCGCTGAAGCGCCTCCCCGCGTCGGACGCCCGATCGGCGTCGACGAGTTCGGGGGACTTGTGCGCGCAGTGGACCTTCACGAGGCGCAGCAGCTCGGGAAGCGTCCGCCTTGCGGCGTCGGCACCGTAGAGCGCCTCGAGCCGGCCGAGCAGCTTCGCTTCGAGCTCGGGCGAAATCTCGGCCAGCGGCCGCTCGAAGTTCGGGTCGACAAGGTAGTCGATCCGCCACCATTTCGAGCGCACGCCTCGAGTCATCATCGTCATGGCTGGAGTCTCCCTTTGAAAAAAGTGTACCGCAGAGCCCCAAATGGCCCATACCCGGTAGCAGTTGCGCCTCCGCTCGGGCACGCTCCACCTCCCGCCGTCACGCTGCGGGAGTAGAGCCTTCGCGCCACATCCACTGTGTGAGAACATCGTCATTGCCCCGCACTACCGCAGGCCATGCATCAGGATACGGTCTGGGGCGCGCCGGAGCCTCCAGCCCCATGAACCACGAGCTGACACTGATCACGACGATCGCTGCGGGCCTCGGGCTCGCGTTCATCTTCGGTCTCATCGCCGCGAGGCTGAAGATGCCGCCGCTCGTCGGATACCTGGCGGCCGGCATCGTCATCGGACCGCACACCGGCGGTTTCGTCGCCGATGTGGCCCTCGCAGGGCAGCTCGCCGAGATCGGTGTGATGTTGCTCATGTTTGGCGTCGGCCTGCACTTCTCGATCGAGGACCTGGCGGCAGTTCGGGGAATCGCGATCCCGGGGGCGATCATCCGGATCATCGTGGCGACGGCGCTAGGCGGAGTGGCCGCTCACTTCTGGGGCTGGAGTCTCACGGCGGGGCTCGTCTTCGGCCTGGCGCTCTCGATCGCGAGCACCGTGGTTCTGCTGCGCGCTCTCGAGTCCCGAGGCACGCTCGTCTCGTTCAACGGACGTATCGCGGTCGGCTGGGTCGTCGTCGAGGACATCGTGACCGTCCTCGCGCTGGTCCTGCTTCCGCCGATCGCGAAAGTGCTGGAAGGGAAGGCCGTCGCCGGCCTGCAGGAAACCCTCGCAACGCTAGGCACCACACTGGCCGAGGTGGCGGTGTTCGTCGTGTTGATGCTCGTCGTCGGCAAGCGCGTCTTCCCGCGGCTCCTCTGGATGGTCGCGAAGACCGGATCGCGTGAGCTCTTCACTCTCTGCGTCATCGCCGCGGCAGTCGGCGTGGCCTACGGCTCCTCGCACTTCTTTGGCGTCTCGTTCGCGCTCGGAGCGTTCTTCGCCGGCATGATGATGCGCGAGTCGGAGCTGAGCCATCGCGCGGCATCCGATTCGCTGCCGCTGCAGGACGCGTTCGCCGTCCTGTTCTTCGTTTCGGTCGGAATGCTATTCGATCCGGACGTCCTGCTCGAACAGCCGATCCGCGTCCTGGTGGTCGTGGGAATCGTGATGCTCGGCAAGACAATCGTCGCGATCGTGACGGTCCTCGTGTTTCGGTACCCGCTGAATACGGCGCTCACGGTCGGCGGTGGTCTCGCGCAGATCGGAGAGTTCTCGTTCGTGCTCGCGGGCCTCGGTGTCTCGCTGGGCGTTCTTCCTCTCGAGGCGCAAAGCCTCATCCTCGCGGGAGCGCTGATCTCGATCGCGCTCAACCCTCTGATGTTCGCCGCCGTCGAGCCGGCCCAGCGCTGGATCCGCGCGCGATCGAATCTCGCGCGGATGCTCGAGCGAAGCCCCGACCCTCTCGCCGAGTTGCCGATGGAGGTCGACCAGGCGCAGCTCACGGGGCAGGTCGTCCTCGTCGGCTACGGCCGCGTCGGCAGTCGAATCGCGAAGGTGCTCGTCGAGAAGCGAATCCCCTTCGTCGTCGTCGAAATGAACAGGGAAAAGGTCGAGCGACTGCGCGCGCGCGGGATCAACGCCGTATCGGGCGACTCGTCCGATCCGGCGGTGCTGATCCAGGGGCACATCGCACGCGCCGGGATGCTCGTCATCGCAACTCCCGACACGGTCAACGTCCGCCGCATGGTCGAGATCTCGCGCATGCTGAACCCGAAGGTGGAGATCGTCATCCGCACGCACAACGACGAGGAAGCCGACCTGCTCCGCAACGAAAACGCCGGCACGGTCTTCATGGGCGAGCACGAGCTCGCCCTCGGCATGACCCGCCACATCCTCGACACGATGAAGCGAAGAGGCGGGCCATAGGCCAGAGGTCAAAGGTCAAAGCAGGCCCCTGTGGAGTGTGAAAGCGAAGCTTTCGCGGCGGCACACAGCGCCGCACGCCGCCGCCTCAGATCAGCCCCGTGACGATGTAGAGATCGGACAGCAGTCTTCTGTAGCCGAACGCGTAGTTCTTTCCGTCGGGCGTGATGTGAACCGGCATGATGTCGAGAATCCCGGCGGGATCGTCGGGGCGGATCGGCAGCCAGTCCTGTCGATCTCCGGTTGCGACCTCGATCCTGCAGACCTTGAGCGTGGCCTGCCCGCGCTCGGAGACGAAAATCGCCTTGTTGTCGTCGGTCCACTCGAGCGGCACGTCTCCCTGCTTGCTTCCCGGAAGCGGCACCGGCTCACCCTTCTCGACCGGGATCAGCATTACGTGGTGGTCCGTTCCCGCGGCGATCGTCGTCCCGTCGTGCGAGAGCGTGAACGCGCCGCTGAAAGCGATCCCGTCGGTGAGCGGCTGCGCCTTGTTGTCGCCGTCGATCTCCACATCGAAGAGCTGCTTCGAAGTCCCCGCGTAATTTCCCAGCACGATGAGCCTCTTCATGTCGGGATGGAACTGCCACGCCGACAGCTCGATGAGATCGGAGCTCACGATGCGCGGCTCACCGACGCCGATGGGGACCACCTCGAGATGCGGCGGCGATCCGACCGCGATCGCGAGCCACTCGCCGTCGGGCGAGATCGGGTTCCCGCGCGCGCGTCCCTCGCCGATGCGCACCGCGGGTGCGCCGTCGGTCGTCCGTATGAAGACGGTGTTCAGCCCCTGCACTCCTGCGGCCTGTTCTTCGAACGCGATGAACGTGCCGTCGCGGCTGATGCCGCAGAGCCGCGACCAGTCGAACCAGGAAAGGTTGCGCTCCTGCGGATCGCCCATCACTCCGGCAACCGCCTCGCGGCGTCCGTTCTCGATCGCGACGAGCACCCGTCCGTCGGCGCTGATGTCGTGCAGCGTGAGCCTGCCCGGGACCGGCAGCACCACGCGCGACTTGCCACTGGTCGAGACCGCCATGATGTCGCGGCCGCGCCCCTTGCCGATCGCCTCGCCCGTGAACCACACTTCATCGCCCTTCGGCGTCCACGCGAGCCCCGAGGTGCTGTTCCACGACTCGTCGCCCCGGACGATCGAGTTTCCTTCCCGGTCGATGATCACCAGCGAGCCCGCGTCGTCGCCCCAGAGCGGGTGCTCGATGAAGCCGATCATCTTCTCGTCCGGAGAAAACTTCGGGCGGGAAACCCATCGCGGCGTCTTGTAGATCACGTTCCCGATGGGCGACTCGATCCGGTAGTAGCCCTCGACGCGGCGTGTGAGGAGGAAGTTCTTCCCGTCGCGCGTCCAGTCGGCTTCCTGCACGTCCTGACAGACGCGCCTCGGCGCGCCTCCGGCGAGCGGAACGCGCGCCAGCAGGCCGGTCGTCGCGTAGCCGACTCCCATGAAGCGCCGCCCCATCGAGATCGCGAGCTCGCCTGACTCCGAAATCGAAAGGATGTCGCAGTCGACGAGACCCAGCGGCCTCGCTTCGGGGCCCGTCTGATACGACGAGAACACTTCGAGCGGCTTGTCCTCCCACGCGGCGCCGTAGATCACCGACCCGTCGGGCGCGAATCGAGCGCTCATGATGAAACCGCGCCGGAACGTCATGCGCCGATAGAGCGGCGGCTCCGCGGGAGCGACGGGCTCGGCGCCCGACTCCCCCGCTTTCCGTTTCCCCGAAAGCGCCGGATTCGAATCACTGCTGCCCGTTGCCTCGAGAGCGAAGGCGAAATCCTTCGCGGTCTGAAAACGATTGGACGGCGACTTCTCGAGCGCGTGCTGCACCACGCGCATCGCCCCGGACGGGAGATCGTCCAGCGACGGGGCGTCTTCCTTGATGATCGCGTTCATCGTCTCGATGGCCGAGCCACGGTGGAACGGCGTCACTCCGCTGAGCAACTCGTGAATGACGACCCCGAGGGAGAAGATGTCCGAGCGGTGGTCGACGACTTCACCCCGCACCTGCTCGGGCGACATGTACCCGACCGTTCCGACGACCGACCCGGCGCTCGTGAGGTGATGGCGCTCCTCCGTTTTGTTCTCCTCGGCGGTTGCTTCGTTCCCTCCGAGAAGCTTCGCGAGGCCGAAGTCGAGCAGCTTCACGCGCCCGTCCGCGAGCACGAAGATGTTCTCGGGCTTCAGGTCGCGATGAACGATCCCCTTCTCGTGCGCGGCAGCGAGACCGCTCGCGATCTGCACGGCGTAGTCGATCGTCGTCCGGAGCCCGGGCCGGGTGGGCACGATCTCGCGCAACGTCTGCCCTTCAAGCAACTCGCATACGAGGAACGGAGAGTTCTCGTAGGAGCCGACATCGAAGACCGTGAGGACATTGGGATGATTCATCATTCCCGAGGCGAGCGCCTCCTGTTCGAAGCGCTTCACCCTCTCGACGTCGGCGGCGAGCGCGCTCGGGAGAATCTTGATCGCGACGTCGCGTCGGAGCCGCGAGTCGCGCGCCCGGTAGACTTCGCCCATACCACCGGCGCCGATCGGGCCGACGATTTCGTAGTGCCCAACCAGGGATCCTGCTGTCAGCATCTGGAGAGGATACAAGGGTCGGGTGAGTTTGGACACGAAAGGTGGGACCCGTGCCGACTCCGCGGTGGAAATGTCGTCCTGAACGGAACGGAGCGGAGTGAAGGACCTCGCAGGTTTCAACCAGCGCGTAAGAGGTAGATGCCACATGCGTTCTCGAAAGTTCGGTCGCGATCGAGCCGCCCGCGTGAGCCACTTCCGCTCACCCGCCTGCCGCGCCTCGCGGCGGTATGATCAACATCGCCGCGATGGCGGCTGTATCCGGACAGGAGGTCCCAATGATCCGATTCGTGGTCGTCCTCTCACTGGCCCTGATTTCGTGCACGTCGGGCGGCGTGTCCGACGAAGAGTGGGTCCGCAGAGGGAACGAGACGCTCCAACCGTTCAAGGCGAAACTCCAGGCGGCACTGAAGGAAGGGCTCGCGAAGGGGCCGGAGAACGCGATCTCCGTCTGCAGCGTGCGCGCCCCGGAGCTCGCGCTCGAGGCCGGCTCGAAGAACGTCCTCGTCGGGCGCGCGTCGGCGCGCTATCGGAATCCCGAGAACGCCCCCGCGCCGTGGATCGCCCCGATCCTCGAAGCGTACGAAGCGAACCCGGGCAGCGCGAAATCCAAGGTCGTGCGACTCGACGGCGGCGCAGTCGGCTACGCCGAGCCGATCTTCGTGCAGCCGATGTGCCTCACCTGTCACGGCGAGACGATCCCCGCGAACGTTCGCACGGCGATCGAGGAGAAGTACCCCGACGACAAGGCGATGGGCTTCCGCAACGGCGACTTCCGCGGCGCTTTCTGGGTCGAGTTCCGCGGCGAGTGATTTACAGGCGCTTCGAGCGGCCGCGCAAAGCCCGCCCCCCCGCTGGAAAAGCGATTCATCAGGAAGGCCGCGAGGCTCCGCTCCCTCGCGGCTTGACGCTCCTCGCCAATCGTGAAGAATGAACATTCCACTGGAAACTTCCGGAATGTTCATACTCACCGAGCACGAGGCAACCGCCGACCTCTCGAAGCTCGAACAAGCGTGGTCCCAGCCCGAGACGTTTGCATTCCAGGCCGACCGTTCCGCCGTTGCGGACTCCTGGGTCGAAACGAGCATCGAGAGCCTTCCCGCAGAGTTGCGGACCGGGCACTTCGTCCTCCTGACTTCGGGAAGCACGGGAGAGCCAAGGCTCGTCGTCGGCGCGCGCGATCGTGCAGAGCAGCTTGCCCGCGTGCTGCACTCTGCGCAGGAGAGCGAATCGGTGCGGCAGACGATCCTCACGCTTCCCCTCACCTACTGCTACGCGTTCGTCAATCAGTGGCTGTGGGCGTTCGTCATGCGGCGGGGACTCGTTCCCACGCGCGGCTTCGGCAGGCCTGACGAGCTCAAACGCGCGCTGCTCGATGCGCGAGAGGCGATGCTCTGCCTGGTCGGGGCGCAGCTCAACCTGTTCGCCATGCACTACACCGGCATCTCGTTCCCCGGAATCACGCGCCTTCATTTCGCCGGCGGCCCGTTTCCGCAGAACGAGATGAGCTTCGTACGGCGCATGTTCCCCTCGGCGATGATCTTCAACAACTACGGCTGCGCCGAGGCGATGCCGCGGCTGACATTGCGCAAGCTCGACGAGTCCGACGACGGCGCCAACATCGGCAGGCCGCTTCCCAGGGTCGAGATGAAGACAGGCGAACGCGACGAGATCCTGTTTCGCAGCCCGTACCGGGCGGTCGCCCATCTCGACAGCGAGGGAATGCGGCGAATCCGGGACGAAGAGTGGATCCCTTCGGGCGACCTCGGGCACGAGGTCGAGGGCGGCTACTGGAAACTCACCGGCCGTGCGAGCGAGGTATTCAAGCGTTACGGCGAGAAGATCGCGCTCCCCCAGCTTGTCGAAACCGTGAAGCGCGCCTGGCAGGGGCAGGCCGCGTTCTACCGGGAGAAGGATGCGATGGGAGAGGACGGCCATGTACTGGTGCTCGCGCCCGCGCCCGACGAAAGTCAGCTCACCACGGTGCTGCACGCATTTCGAGAGCACCACCCGCGCGTTCACTGGCCGCTTCGTGTCGAGAGTGTCGCGTCGATGCCGCTGCTCCCTAACGGCAAAATCGACGTGAATGCGCTCGCCACGCTTCCGGCGAAGACGACTCATTGGCGACAGAGGATCTGACCGATGGCGAACCTCGAGAAACTAGAAGCGCTGCTGATCGACGTATTCCTTCTCGATCCGTCCGAGTTCCGGTTCGACCTCACGCGGGAGGATGTGGACACCTGGGACTCGCTCGGAGTGGTCGCGGTCGCCGTCGGCATCAAAGACACGTTCGGATACCATCTCTCCATCGACGAAGCGTCGAGCATTCGAAGCGTCGCCGACATCATCACGATCCTGGAGTCGAAAGGTATCCGGTTCGATGGGTAACCCGGAGGTCTGGGTCACGGACCAGTTGACCGCGGTACGCCTCGGCAACACGGTCGTCTGGACGATTGACGGAGTGCGTGACGCCGTATCGGCGATCCTTCCGTTTCCGATCGTCGAATCGCTGCAGCCCCCTGCGGCCAACGTTGCGACGCTCATCGTCGTCGGGGGAGGCACCCTCATCGACGAGGTAAAGGTGTGGCGGCGCGCAAACCGTCCCGACCTTCGACTCGTCGCGATTCCAACGGTCTGGGGCAGCGGCGCCGAGGCGTCGCCGGTCGCGGTGTTGAACCGCGACGGAGAAAAGGTCGTCACTGTCGGAGATGATCTGTTGCCCGACGTGCGAGTCGTCGTCGAAGCCTTGATGGAAACGCTCGCCCCGCGACGAGTACTCGACGCGTGTGGAGACACGTGGGCCCACGCGCTGGAGGGATTCCTCTCGCCGCTCGCAACCGATGCGCTGCGAAACGAGCTCGCTTCTCTGATCTCGGAGCTCGCGGCGATGCCCCTCGAGGCCGACGTGCGCTGGTTCGAGCTGAGCGCGCGCGCGTGCGCGGCCCAGGCGCGTTCCAGTGTCGGGCTGATTCACGGAATCGCACACACGCTCGAGGGGCCGCTCCGAACGGAAGTCCCGGAGCTGGACGCGGGACACGCGCGCCTCTGCGCGACGTTTACGTGGCCGGTCATGAGCCTGAACCGCTCACGCTCGACGACCTGGGACGATCTTGCCGCCCGCCATGGCATCGAGACGGATCGCGTCTTTCGCGCCATCGAGCAACTCTACGACCAGGGTTTCTTCGACGCGACGCTCCCGTCGCTGGCCGCCGCGTGGAAAACTGTCTTGCGTGATCCATGCAGCCGGACGAATGGGACACTGGTGAAGATGAACGACCTCGAGTGGTTCACCTCGAAGGCATTCCTGTGAGTGGGCTGCTCGGTATGCCGCCCTACGGCACGCGCGACGATGTGAGGCTGCTCGCAGAGCTCAACGAGCTCACCGCACATCACGTGGCGGGTTGTCTCGCGTATTCTCGCGTCTGGCCGCAGCGCCCACCTGCCGAGACGTTCTCCGAGCTCCCGTTTCTCCACGTGGGGCTGTTCAAGCAGATCGAGCTGAAGACCGTCGCGCCGGGAATCACGCACGAGCGCGTCCTCAACTCGTCATCGACTCGCGGCGCGTCGCCGAGCCGCATCCCGCTCGACAGTCGCAGCTCCCACCTTCAGGCGGAGAGCTCCGCGAGCATCCTGCGAGACTTCATCGGGCCAGAACCGCGACCGCTCGTCGTGATCGACTCCGCGAGCTCGCTGCGTCAGCGCGGCGGAATCACCGCACGCACGGCCGCTGCAATGAGCCTGAAGCCCTTTGCCACGCGCATGATCTTCGCGCTCGATGACCCGGGCGATCCCGCGAGTCTCGACTGGGACGAGGTGGCGGGAGTCCTCGAGACGAGTCGTGAGATCCTCGTCTACGGCTTCACGTCGGCGCTCTGGCTCGCATGGGCCTCGCGAACGAAGCCCGCGCGTGTGAGGGAACTGCTTGCCGGATGTCGCGTTCACTTCGTTCATAGCGGCGGGTGGAAGAAGCTCGAAGAGCAGCGCGTCGATCGGGTACAGTTCGACAGCGCCCTCCTCGAGTCGCTCGACCCCGCGTCTCGGGTCGTCGACTTCTACGGACTCGTCGAGCAGACGGGCGTCATCTACCCTTTGTGCGAGCACGGCTACAGGCACGCACCCGTATGGGCAAACGTGCTCTGTCGGGATGCGTTCACACTCGAGTGCGTGACAGGGCGTCCGGGTATGCTGCAACTGATGAACGTCACCGCGTGGGGAGCGCCGTACCACAACGTGCTCACGGAGGACGTCGGCGTGATCGTCGACGGGCCGTGCGCTTGTGGGCGCTGCGGACCAAGGTTCGAGCTCATGGGCCGAATTCCGAATGCCGAGCTTCGAGGATGCGCCAATGCCTGAGAGCATCACTCACTTCGAGGAGGCGGGGCGGCGCACCGCCCTGTGCACCCCCTTCGATCTCGCTTCGTTGATCGCCGACTGGGAGAGCCTCCGCTCGACGATGGCGCGCAGGATCCCGGAGCAGTTCCAGCGGGACGAGTGGGCCTACCTCATCGAGTTCCTGGGCTCGAGCTCGCTTATGAGCGTGTTCACTCGCACGTTCGGACAGCAGTGCGCTGCAACGGATGGTCGTCTGTGCGCGATCGCGCGGCCCCGCGGTCCCGTTGCGCTCTGGCTTCCCAACAACGTCAGCCTGCTCGGCCCGCTCATGCTCGCGCTCGTCAGCCTCTCCGGCAACCCGCTGCGGATGAAGGGAGGTTCGCGCGGGGAGGACCTAACCGGTGTCCTGCTCGACTACCTCGCGACGCATCTCCCGGAGGGAGACCTTCGGCAGTGGGTCACCGCCAGCGTCCTGCACGAGCAGTTCGATCGCGACGACCCGCGCAACGCGACCATGGCGGCCGAGTCCACGGTCCAGTTCATGTTCGGCGGCGATGAAGCCGTCGCGTCGATCCGCAGCCTCGAGCGTCCGCTCGACTGCGTTTCGTTCGCCTTTCGCGATCGCCAGTCCGAGGCATGGATCGAGCTCGCCGCGGTGGACGCCTCGGTCCTCCGTTCGCTGATCAGGGTGTTTACCGTTTACGGCCAGGCGGGCTGCACCTCGCCGGCACGGGTCGTGATCATCGACGGCGTGGCGAGCGATGCCGATGCACTGCGCGAGAGGCTGGCCTCGCTCTGGCCCGGGACGATCAAGCATGCACCGGCGATGCACGTCGCGTCGGCGAACATCCTCGCCCGCCAGTGGGCCGAGGCGACGGGACGGCGGGCGACACTCGTCGAGGGACACGGAGCGGTCGTCGTCTCCGGAAACGGCGACGAAGCCTCGTTCCAAGCCCCGATGGCGCTTCCGATCGTTGTTGCCTCCAGGGAGGAGGCCGCCGCAAAACTGCCGAAGAACATCCAGACGATCGGGCACGCCCTGCGCGATCCCGGCGATCCGGATTGGATGGCGTTGCTTGCGACGACGACCGTGAAGCGCTTCGTGCCGGTAGCTTCGATGCACGAGTTCGGTCCGGTCTGGGACGGGCATGAATTCTGGAGACAACTGTTCGAGGTCGTGGAGATCGAGCTGTGATTCGCAGACATGAATTCAATACCTCGTGGTGGGGCTCGCCGGTCGGCATCGTCGTCGATGCGGGCTTCTTCGAACTTCCGGCGGAAGAGCGGCGAACACATCTGGCCGAGTTCGACTGGGTCGAGTACCGGTCAACCTCCGTCGAGCCCGCTCTGTCGACTCTGGTCGAGGAAGCCGGCTTCGTTCAGGTCGACACGCAGCTCCAGTACCGCATCGGACTGGACAGGGTTCCATCGAGCTCGTCGACCGAGGAGCTCGTCGTGCGCTTCGCCGACGAATCGCCGCTCGATGTCAGGGCGGACTCGATGGCGAATTTTCGCGCGGATCGCCACCTGCGCCTGACGGGCATCACGCCGGAACGGCTGAACGACCGCTACGCGCGCTGGAGCAGTCTCCTGATCGGCGGGCATCCAGAGCTCTGTATGGAAGTGCGCGAAGGCGGCGAAGTCCAGGGCTGGTTTCTGAGCCAGGCGACGGGGAAGGGGCTGAATCTCACGCTCGCGATGCTGCATCGTGACGCGCGCATCAGCGGCATGCACCTGTACCAGCGTGCGATGACCGCTTATGCAGCGCGCGGCATCCGCGTCGGATGGGCGAGCTTCAGCGTCACCAACATTGCCGTGCTCAACATTCTCTCCGCGCTCGGCGCGCGCTTCACGGGCGTCGAGCAGTTCTGGTTCCAGCTCGGTCCACGCCGATGAGAGACGCCGCTTCCACTCCCTCGCGGCGGAGTGTATGAAGGTGTGACGCGAAAGGGCGAGATCGACGTGCGCTACGACATCCCATTCAACAAGCCGTTCCTCACGGGACGCGAGCTGGACTACATCCAGCAGTCGGTCGACGCGGGCCACATCTCGGGAGACGGAGCGTTCACACGAAAATGCGAGTCGCTGCTCGAGGAGATCCTGGGGGCGCGCCGCGTGCTCCTCACGACCTCGTGCACCGACGCCCTCGAGCTGACGGCGCTACTTCTTCGCCTCGGTCCTGAAGACGAAGTCGTCGTGCCGTCGTTCACCTTCGTCTCGACGGCGAACGCTTACGCGTTGCGAGGCGCGACGCCCGTGTTCGCGGACGTCAGGCCGGACACCCTCAACATCGACGAGTCACGCATCGAGCGGCTCCTGACGCCGAGGACACGCGCGATCGTCGTCGTCCACTACGCCGGCGTCGGATGCGAGATGGACGAGATTCTCCGCGTCGCATCGGCACGGGGCATTCCGGTCGTCGAAGACAACGCTCACGGCCTCTTTGGAACGTACAAAGGTCGTCCTCTCGGCTCACTGGGCGCACTGGCGACACAGAGCTTCCACGAAACGAAGAACGTCAGTTGCGGGGAAGGCGGAGCTCTCGTCGTCAACGACGACTCGTATGCCGAGCGATCGGAGATCCTTCGCGAGAAGGGAACGAACCGGAAGCAGTTCTATCGGGGCCAGGTCGACAAGTACACCTGGGTCGACCTCGGCTCGAGCTTTCTCCCGTCCGACATCCTCGCGGCATTCCTCTTCGCGCAGCTCTCGGAGCGCGACGCCATTCAGGCGCGACGACGGCGAATTTACGAAACCTACGAGCGCGAGCTCTCAGGCTGGGCGTCGAGATACGGCGTCGTGCTTCCCGCCGTCCCTCCCCACTGCGAGCAGCCTTACCACATGTTCCACATGGTCCTGCCTGACGGCGCTTCGAGGGACGCGTTGATCGCGCATCTCCGCGAGCGGTCGATCCTCGCCGTGTTCCACTACCAGCCACTCCATCTCTCGGAGATGGGAGTGAGGTTCGGGGGGCGCACCGGCGATTGTCCGGTCACCGAGTCGATCTGCGGCCGTCTCGCGCGTCTTCCGTTCTATGGATCGATGACGGAAGCAGAGCAGCAGAGGGTCGTCGCGGCGGTGACGTCGTTCAGTCCCTGAGCGGGCGGGAGTCGTCCGAAGGGATGACCCTGCCGGGGCCGTGCATCGGCCGCGACTCGACGACATACGGCGGCTTGCCCATCAATCGAAGGTGCACGCGGGCCAGGTACTCGCCGATGATGCCGAGCGCGAAAAGCTGCGTTCCGCCGAAGATCGTAATGATCGAGGCGAGAAACGCGAAGCCCGGCACCGCCCGGCCATGCACGAGGTAGATCACGAGCACGTACGCGAGGACGATCATCCCGAGCAGGGTGAAGCAGAAGCCGACGATGCTCGCGAATCGAAGCGGCACGGTCGAGAAGCCCGTCAGCATCGTCAGCGCGTGTCCGATGAGCGCGGTGAAGGTGTAGTTCGATGCCCCGGCCGCGCGCGGGAGGTGCCGGACGCGAACCCAGCTCGATCGCGCCGCGCCCCACGAGAGAAGCACGTCGATCGAAACGAACGGACTGTTGTACCGCGCGAAGGCGTCGCGAAGACAGGTCCTGAACAGTCGCAGCGCCGACACGTGCCGCGCCGCGTCGCCGCGCATCCCGCCGCCTAACGCCAGCTTGATGAGCCACGAGGCGAGATTTCTGAACAGGCCCTGCTGCATCCGGTCAGGCGTCCCGTAGACGACATCCGCGCCGGTGCGCTGCATTTCCTCGAACAGCTTCGGCAACTCCTCGGGAGGATGCTGGAGATCGTCGTCCATCGTGACGATTCGCTCACCCCGGGCAAGACGGATTCCGGCGAGCAGCGCGGCGTGCTGCCCGAAATTGCGCATCAGCCTGATCGGCACGATCCGCGGATCAGCCGCCGCAAGCGCTTCGATCACGCGCCACGAATCGTCTCGGCTCCGGTCGTCGACTAGGACGAGCTCGAACGACAGCCCCTCCGACTCCAGGACCGCCGCCGTTCGCGAAACGACCTCGCCAATCGTTTGCTCTCCGTTGAAGACCGGAATCAGTACCGTGACGTCGATCGATTCGCTCATCGCTTCGGCTCTCGCGGCTCAGAGTACACCGTGACGCGGAAGTCCCGGCGCGCTCGATGATCGAAGTCGGCGCGGAAGCCCGCTGCTTCGAGCCTCGCGCGGAGCGGCGGCACCCAGCTCGCACCACGATCGACCAGCACGACCGGAATTCCGGTTGGCAATGGCTCGGGAACGAGATGCCTTCCGTCCCACACGCCGGAGAACGCGCTCGTCGGCGTGTCGAACTGCCCCGGCAGGCGCCCAGCCAGGAACTCGATGATCGACTCCGATCCATACTGCCTCACTCTCGTCTCCGGAGCCGAGAGCCGCCGCAGCGATTCCGCGGCCGGAAGGAACGTGGACGGGAGCATCCCCGGCTTCGACCAGCGCTCGACCGATTGCGAGAGCCCCATCACGAGCAACGACACCGCGAGCCCCGTCGCGATCGAGGCTCTCGTAAGGCGCCCCATCCCATCCGCCGAAGAATGCGCCGCGAGGACGAGCACGAGCAGGGCGAAAGGCCACATGTTGATCGTGTAGTGAGAATAGTCGCGAACGATCCTCGGAAGGAACTGCACGACGGCCCCCGCGAGAGCGACTATGGCCAGAAGCCGGTGTCGCCGGGAAGCGATCGCAACGACGCCCGCAGCGGGAACCAGCACGAGGAAGAGCGCGGTCGGCGCGCTGCGAAAATACTCCCAGTAGAACGACCGCATCGGATGACTGCCGCCTGATGCGTAGGCCATCAGGAGCTCCACGACATTGTTTGCGATCCGCACGACCTCGAAGTCGAGCCACGCAAGCAGGAGCACGAAGGGCGCGGCAACTCCGGAGAGGAAGGAAGCGTATGACGCCCGCGACAGCTCGCGCCTGCGCTCGAAGAGCATGACGCCGATCGGAAGCGCCGTGACGATGCCGTTCTGCTTCGTGAGGATTGCGGCAGCCAGGGCGGCGCCACACGAAAACAGCGCCGCACGCCCGATGGCTCCCGGCCGCGCCAGGATCGACATCGCCAGGAGCGAGAAGAAGACCACGCCATGTTCGAGCGTTACGTGGTTGCCCCCGTTCTCGATACTCATGATGAGGAAGCCGATCGCGGCGGCAAACGAGCCGTTCGGCCCGCAACCGAGACGCCGCGCGAGAACGGCGCTCATCACGGAGCTCGCCACGATCCAGAGCAGAGGAAGCGCGATTGCAAGCGCATAGCGATCGATTCCAAGCGCGACCGGGATCGCGTGCAGCAGCTCCATCAGCGGCGGATAGATGCTCGCGTAGTCGAGATACGGCTGGTAGCCTGCGGCCACGATCGCCGCGCGCGTCAGGTAGTAGCCTCCGTCGTGATCCCACGGACCACGAATCACATCGAGCACGTTGACCGCGAGCAGAATCAGGACAACCGACAGCAGCAAGCCTCGCAGGATCGCCGGCCATCGGCCGTCCATGCCCTCGGGCGCCGCCTCACCGGATCCGTTCACCGGGCCATGATACGGGATCACCTCCCGACGGCGGCACGCACTCCGAGTCCTCGGCCGGACGCCTTCGCGCAGAATCGCGTCAGGACGTTCATTCAGACCGGCGGTTGTAATGCCCTCCGGCGCGCGACGACCAGCATGCTCGCGCCGAACCGCCTCCGGCCACCACGCGCGACGCATTCGAGCTCGCGCGCGAGGAGACGGTCGAGGAAGCGGACCCAGACACCTCCACGCACGCCATGCTCCGTCTCACTCGAGAGGACGCCCTCGGATTTCGCGATCCCCAGGGCGAACGGCATGGCCCGGAATGCCAGGATCGGAAGAGTAAGCGCCGTGAAGATGTGCGTGGCGTAGAGCAGTTCGAACTTCGGACCGAGAAGATCGAGAATCGCACCTCGGTCGTAACGGCGATGGTGCCGGGCCACGACGTCACTCGCCGACCAGAGCCACCGGTGGGCGGGTACGCTGGCGTAGAGCAGCCCACCGGGCGCCAGCACCCGGTGAGCCTCCGCGATCAGTGCGTGATCGTCGGCCATATGCTCGAGAACGTCGAAGCAACCGATCGCGCCGATCGATTCGCTCGCGAATTGAGCTCCCTCGAGCGTTGCGCAGAAGACTTCGGGGATGTCCCGTGTCGTCTTCGCCAGCAGCGCCCCGACCGGCCCCGGCTCGAGCAGCGTCGCGTCGAAGCCTTCGTCGAGCATCCGGCGAGCAACGTAGCCGTTGCCTCCCCCCACGTCGAGGATCGGGCCCGTCGGCGGGAAGCGCTCGAGCATCGCGACGATGCAGTTGTTGCGGTGCCTGAACCAAAACGAAGAGTCTTCGAGCGCGTGGCAATGCTCGTTCCCCTCTTCGGGATACGAAAGCTCTCGATGCTGATTGCTGCGCCAGATTCCGTTCTCGTCGACGGTGAGCCCGCGCGTCGCGTGGAGAAGGCTCATCGAGCGGATTCCGGCGTGCCGCGGCTCGAGTCCGGCGCTAAGCCTGACTCGCCGCGCCACGCAAGACTCGCCTCGAACGAATTTTTCGCGACTCGCTCGATCTCCTCGCGCGTCAGGCCTAACGCCTCGGCGGTCTGAATATAGTTCTCGCCGATGTAACCCCCGAAGTAGGCGGGGTCGTCGGAATTGATCGTCACTTTCACGCCCAGGTCGAGGAGCTTCTTCAGGTTGTGGTCGCGGAGCGTGTCAAAGACGCGCAGCTTGACGTTGGAGAGGGGGCAGACCGTGAGTGGGATCTGTTCGTCGACGAGACGCTGCACGAGCCTCGGGTCTTCGATGCAGCGCACTCCATGGTCGATGCGTTTCACCTTCAGGATGTCGAGCGCTTCCCATATGTACTCGGGCGGCCCCTCCTCGCCGGCATGCGCAACCGCGAGCAACCCCTCGGCGCGCGCACGCTCGAAGACTCGCGCGAACCTGGACGGCGGGTGGCCGCGCTCCGACGAGTCGAGCCCGACGGCGACGATGGCCTCGCGGAACGGGAGCGCCTCGTCGAGCGTCGACATCGCTTCGTCCTCGCTGAGATGACGCAGGAAGCAGAGGATCAGCGCCGAGGTCACGCCGAGCTCGCTCTTCGCACGCTGCTGCGCGTCCTGGAGGCCGCGGATGACTGTCTCGTAACGGATCCCTCGGCTCGTGTGCGTCTGCGGATCGAAGAAGATCTCTGCATGCTTCAAGCCCTGTGAGGCCGCCTTGCGGAAGTACGCCATCGCCATGTCCGCGAAATCGTCGCGCTTCTGCAATACGCCCGCTCCCTCGTAGTAGATGTCGAGGAACGACTGCAGGTCGGAGAACTGGTACGCGGCACGGAGGGCCTCGACGCTCGCGTAGCGGAGAGCGATGCCGTTGCGCCTGGCGAGCTCGAACATCAGCTCGGGCTCGAGCGTCCCTTCGATGTGGAGGTGAAGCTCGGCTTTTGGCAGCGACTCGATGAATTCGCGCATGATCGTAACGGGAGAAGTATACCGACAGGCGATGAGGCGAGAGGCGAGAGGCGATGAGCAGGCCGCCAGTCGAGGGTCTATTCATGTGAGCCGGAACCCGGGTTCGGGATCGACGAGCCCCCGTCCATGGACGCGGTCGCGTTCACGTTCACGCCAGCCTCGTGGCGGAACATTCCGATGTTCCGCGTCGTCGCGTAGCGACGGTAGAATTTAGCCCCCGGTCGAAGACCGGGGGGATCAA
>JBPPMG010000204.1:0-10355 GCA_051305935.1 Thermoanaerobaculia bacterium | reverse complement strand
GACGGACGACTGTCCGCCAAAGGGGAGATGAAAGCGACTCCGGGCGTGCTGTCGCTCTCGGCGACTGCCGCAGCAAAGACCGGGTTTTCGTACGCGCACATTCGACCGTTCGCCGCGTCTGCGACCCGACTCAGCGCTTTCTCCGAACTTGTGCGCTCGAGTCAGTTGCCACAGCGCGCCGATCTCGCCGAGCTCGCGTTGGGAGAGACTCTGGATTTTGCGGCCACACTCAATGTGGATTTCGGCCTCAAGGCGAAGTACGGCGCGAAGGTGGACATCGACGGGGTCATCGGCGTTCTGGAACGCATCGCCGGCAGCGGCCTCTCCATGCCCGTCAGCGCGCACATCGACTTCGCCGTCAGCGCGGCCTTCGGCTTCAGTCTTTACGAGTCCTTCCACATCGCCGCCGGGTGCATCAACGCGGAAGAACCTGCCTGGGTTCGGATTCGACTGGAGCGCGAACGTCGCCGCAGCATTACGTTCGGTGTCGCGGTCGACCTCACGGTGGCGTACGACGCCTCGGCAGGACCGAAAGCGCTCCTCGACAGGGTTTTCGCGCTCGTGCCTCAGGGTGACGCAATCTCGACACTCCAGGAAATCGCAGGCCTTCCAAGCGACTGGGACGAATTCAAAGGCGCAATCACCGACAAGGCGGCCGAGGCCGTCGGCCGGCTCGTGAATGAGACCGGATGGAAGAACGCGGTTGAAGCGTCCCCGGCGATTGCGCGGCTCATTGAGAGCTCCGACAAGATCGTTCGTGCCTACGACGGCCTCGATGAGAAAGTCACCAGTATCGTCGAGGGAGTGATCGCACGCCTCGATGCTGCAGGTCTTGCCCGCGTACGCCCGCTGATCGACCAGGTCGCCGCCCTCAAGCCAGCCAGCCTCGACCTGACTTCACTTGTGAGTGAGGACAAGCAAGACCTCGTCCGGTGGATCGAAGTGCTCAGCGGACAGGACATCGAGGAGTTGCTCATCACCGAAAGAGTGCAGGCAGAGCTCGAGCGAGCCGTCGCGGCAGCAAAGCAACTCAAGAAGTTCCTCGATGGAGCTCCCGACACGGTGCTCGCGCGACTTCACGAGGTGCTCGAGCAGAGCGGCGCCGCCGGCCTCGTGGTTTGGCTGCGAGCCAACGCGAGGAGCGTGAAGCAATTGCAGGACGCAGGGGACAAAGCGGTCGGCGATCTCACGCGTCGCCTCGTCGGCAAGGCCCTCGATGCAATCGATGACGACGACATCAAGCGCATCCAGAAGATCGCGACGAACCTCGAGAGGGCTCTCAACGCGCCCAAGGCGCTGCACGACAAGCTGAGCGCCGGCATCAAGCGGCTCAAGGGCACCGTCGGTTTCAACGTCTCCCTGGAGCTGAGCCGGGTCACCGAGTGGTCCTCGCTCGTCGACGTGGAACTGGACTCGGGGAGCGGGCCAGCGATGAGGGCCGCAAGGGGACTGTTGAACGGACATGTCGCGCAGTTCCTTTCAGCGCTCGATGCGATCAAGGTGAAGAAGGGCGAGGAGCCTCCTTACCGCGTTCGCGAGGTCCTCCTCACCTCGCGGCACGTCCGGACGAGCGCCGTGGCCTCGTTCCTCTCCATTCTCAACTTCAGCCTCAAGGAGCAGGAGACGTCGATCGACGAGTCTTCCATCGTCGTCCGCGACACGCCCCTGGGGCTGGTACGTGAGGCGGTCTATCTCGGCGGCGCCAGCGTGCGTCGGAAGGAGGGGTCGACCACCTCAGAAGGAGGAGCCTGGATCCGCATCACCGCAACCGGCACAGGCGCGGATATCAACAAGGCATATGCCGACGCAAGCCCGGTGATCCGGCTCAGCTACACGCGCGAGGACACGAAGACGGACAAGGAGTCGATCCTCTCGCTCGTGCAACTCCTCGATGAGCTCTCCTTCACGGGCGCAACCGCAGGCATTCCGCCTTCGCTGACGGGGCAGCAGACTCGGTTCTCCCTCGAACTGGAGATCGCGGGCACGGCGGTATCTACCCTTCAGCAGGACAACAAGGAAGCCGGTTGGAACAGCGACGTGCTGCATGCAGCCCACCGCTGGTTCTCGGACGTCGACCGCATCAAGGCATCGGATCTCGACAGTGGCCGAGAGATGGCTGTGGTCGTTCGGAACAAGTCCTTCGAGAAGACCTGGAGCGACATCCTCGGCGGCGGGCCAGGCAGCAGCCTGTATGACGCCGACAAGAAGGGGGATTTCGGCGTCCGGCTCCTCGCGCTGGGTACGAAGCAGTTCAAGTCTGAATATAGGGCCCTTCGCGATTTGATGAATTTGCGCAGCGATATCTTCATAAATTTCAAACGATTCGCGGCCGCAGATCTCTCGAGCACGACGCCGTCAACGCTCGAAGCATCCTCGAGGCTCGCGGCTGCGCTCTTCCGCACGGGGCAGATCGGCTGGCAGCCACCCCTCTTCAATTGCTGGTTCGTGCTTGCGCGGCTCCTCCGCCTTGATCGCACCGTGTTCGCGAACGCCCGAGCAGTGGCGACAATCCGTACCCGAGACTCGTCCTCGGACGATTGGTCGGACCCGAAAATCTTCACGCTCATGAACGGTATCAGCCCGGACAACTTGCGCCTCTCCTAAGGTGCAGTAGTCCCATTCATCGATCGTCGAGAAACGAAAGTGCATTTGCGGGAGGACGACGGTCCAAAGACCTGGATCACATCTGAATGAAACCTCGGATCGACGGAGACGCTGCTCAGTTTCGATTCCGTTTGTCCCTTGCCTAGACCCGGCATGCTCATGACGAATTGGAGGAGCTCTGATGTCTGCTGAAGATCGACCACTCGCACTCGCTCTTTCCGGCGGTGGATTCCGCGCTACGCTGTTCCATCTCGGCGTCATTCGATATCTGCGAGCGACATCGCAGCTCAGCACAGTGCGGCAAATCGCCGCCGTTTCCGGCGGAAGCATTCTCGCGGCTCATCTGGTAACGAATTGGTCGCGTTACAACGGAAGCTCGTCGGAATTTGAGGCCGCCGCCTTCGCGATTCTCCGCTTTACGTCCAGGGACGTGAGGGGCCGAATCGTGCGCAGGCTTCCCTGGCTCCTGCCCTTACGTCTCCTTCCGAAAGCGCTCCGGATGCCGGGCACGACGACCGATCTCCTTCTGCGTGAACTGCGAACGCTTTATGGAGGGGTGAACCTTGCCGATATCAGAACGACGGAGCCAGGAGCGCCAGCCGTCTCGCTCGTCGCAACGAATCTGACTCATCCAGGAATCTCGCGATTCGAGATGAATCGCGTCGTACTCGATCCACTCGGTGACGGTCCTCGGCGCGTGTATGAAGGAACCAGCATGCCGCTTCACCTGGCGGTTGCATGCTCCGCCGCGTATCCCGCGTTCTTCTCTCCCGTTTGCGTGTCCGAAGCCGATCTCCAGTACGCAGACGGGTATGGCGAGCAGTACCACACCGACGGGGGAGTCATCGACAACCAGGGTCTGCAGGCCCTGCTCGAGGAGGCCAGCCCCGACGATCGCCTGATCATCAGCGACGCTTCTTGCGCCGCAATCGATTCGCAACCGACGACACGCTTTGGACTCATCGGCTCCGGGCTACGCTCGATGGAACTAATGATGGCGCAGCTGCGGCGAAGCAATTACGAAGACCTCATCCTCGAGACTGAGAGCCGATTCGTTAGGGTCGACATCGACTCGCTGGGCACGACCCCCGAGCGCATTTCGCGTGCAGCGGTTATCGGCCAACTCCCGCACATCCGCACTGACCTTGATGATTTCGACGCTGTGGAGCGGGCTGAGCTCGTCCACCACGGGTTCTTCGCGACGAACGATTCCACCCTGGGAAGGGCCTTTGACGACTCGCTCGCGCCGCGCGTCTCGCGTGGGTTGCCAAGCCGAATCGCGAAGCACCTGCGTGCGCGATTCCGCGTCCGCCTGCGGCTGTTCTCAGTCAAAGATCCAGTGAGCGTTTTCAGTGCGATCGTGGCCATTGCACTCCTGGTCTGGGTGGTGGCGAAGCTCGACGACGTTCGGTCAACCGTGTTGCAGGCCGCGACCCTATGGTCGTTCGCTGAAATCAGAAATCTGCCGGTGCGGCTAGGTCCCGACGTTCCCCCTGCGCCGGTGACGATCACACAGACCGTAGGTTCACCGTCGAAAAATACCGGGTTTCAGGTCCTGGAGGAGGACCGTGTCTGGGACTTGCGCGGGCTCCGGCTTGCGGCTGACAAGAAGAGCATCACAGGCCCGGCATACATGACGCGGTTCACGGAAATGGTGCGGACGGAAGACGCCCACGAGTACTCGTACTGGTTCGAAACGAGCGGTTCAATTCGTGTCTGGATGCGCACGGATGACAAGCGATTGACCTTTCGACTCCTCGGCCCTCCACCTGGCGCGCCACCACAGGTCGTCAACGGCCCTACAAGAATGTATGCGTACAAGGGAATCGTCGACTGCAGCAAGGTGCCTGCCGGGGAACGGTTCACGGTCGTGGTTCAGGCTGAATACATTGACAGCTTCCGCTTGCGACCCAACTGGTGGGTGGGAATGAGTATCGCGGACTCCCTCGATCGAGCAGCGATGCGCGTGATCTTTCCGGAGAAGCTGCCCTACCGCAATCCTGCGTTTCGCCGCTATCCACTCGGCTCCAAACTCGAATCGGTGTCGTTCGAAGGAGAGGTCATTCGGGTAAGAGGACACGAGCCTGAGCTCGTATGGCGTGTGGAGCGCCCGAACGTTGGCAGCACATATCGCGTGAACTGGGACTGGTATCCAGTCGCAGAGGATTAGTACAGCAGACTGCGCACACCGTGCGCTCGCAGATGGCAGATGGCAGATGGGGTCAGAGCTTCGCTATTCTGCTGCTCTTCGGCATCGAAGACGAACTCGTGCCGATTCAACCATTTGCGAGTCGGATTGCCTCGGCTCACAAGAGCGACGCCGCCCGCACTCCCTGCAACGAGGTGTCTGGATCCGTGGGCCAATCTACCAATAGTAGAATCTAGAAATCCGAAGCCCTGACCCCAGCCTCTCCCGAAGCTCTGACCCCAGCCTCTCTCCTGGATGGGCACTATCGGATCGCCTACTCGAGGAACGTGAACGTGTCGAGGACGCCGACCCGATCGGCGCGGGACTTCGGTGACTGCGGGCCGATGGCCTGGAGCAGCCAGACCGCGTCGCCGTCGCGAAACAGGCGCACGAGCATCTCGTACGTCTCGTCCGTGCTCGGCGTCCTCGCGATCACCACGATCTCACGCCCGATGCTCGTACCGCCGACGGCTCTGACAGGGTACTCAGACATGGCCTGGCCGTTCACGGCCGCGACGATCGTCTCGCGCAGCCTGTCGTAGAGCGCCGTCGGGTCGGCATCCCCGGCGAACTCCGCCGGACACGCCAGCTTGTTGATCGTGTAGGCGTAGTCCGCGGTGCGGAGCTGATAGACGGTGCGCCCGTCGGCTTCCTCGCGCATCTCGGGCGCCTCGGGCAGCTGGATGATGAACTCGCCCGATGGAGCCCGGTAATTCGTTCCCCACGGGCCTTGGGCTCCCTCGACTAGCCTCGTGGCTGCGGGATCTGCCGCCTCGCGCTCCGGCCTCGCACTCTTGCGGCACCCGGCCAGCGACACCGCCACGACTGCCACCAGGATTCCCACGACTGCATGGCGCTTCATGCTGGTCTCCTTGCCGGTTGCTCCCGTTCGGTCATCGGTACGCAGCTCAGTTTCGGAATTTGCTCCCTGGCTGTACGCGAGACGGCCGCCAGCAAAGCGTCGACGGGATGGGAGAGAGCATTTCCCGTTCGACTCCACGGCGTGTGAGACTCCCCGCTCCTCGCTTCTTTTCCAATGCTCGCTGACGATTCTGGGTTGATCTTCGAAGGAAGTAAAGGCGGCTCCGGATTCCCGCTGCGACTCGTGCGACAAGCGGTGGTACGTGCCGTGTGTGCGGCACGATTATGGCGATGAGGAGTTGAGAAAGGGAGTCGTCGCGAATTGACGGTTGGGCGGGTGAGGTTAGGTCGGGATCTGTCGCCGCTGAAGCGGCGCTCTTCATTTTGGTACGCAATCGACCCCCGGCTGAAGCCGGGGGCTACCGATGTGTCGCCGCTGAAGCGGCGAAAGGGGCGTCGGGGGTCAGGCCTCGAAACTGTACTTTAGCGGTGCGTAAGCTGCAGATTCGAGGCTGCCCCTCCCACCTCTCGCTATGCGTCCACGCCCGATGTGTCCCGTCGACATCTCCTATGCGTCCAACGCGCCCGCGCGGAGCGCGTCAAGCACCCCACAGCCCACCCGTTGCCATGGCATCGTCCATCTCCGCATACTTTCCCAATACCTCGGCGCGGTACTCAGGCGAGATCGAGACGGCCTGCACGGCAATCCGTTCACAATAGCCGCAGGCCTGGCAGTCCAAAGAGGCGCAGTCACGGCCGCGAAAACCATCCAGGAAGTTCTCCGGGATTCGTCGCGCATCCACCCGGACCGGACACTCGGGCAGCGGCGAAAGCATGCCCTGCAGGCGCGCCAGGTCACGAAGAGGTTGCAGTCGCAGCGGATTGGCCTGCCGCGGCTTCCAGAAGTTTCGCAAGGTCCAGAGCGCTTCCTTGCGAACCGGCCGTTTGAAGCCATACGACAGCAACAGTTCGGCCAGATTGCCATCGAAGCGCCGCTCGCTGTAGGCCTTGACCCGCCGCAGCAGTTCCTCCGATGGAATCCCCCGTTCGAGAAGCTTGAATGTCGTGTACCCGATCGCTTCATAGGCGGCAAGGTCCTCGGGTCGGATCCAGCCCGCCTTGATGAACAGTGACGGATCGGCCATACGCAGCCGCGAACAGCGCAGGATGCAGTAGTCGATGAACAGCGCGCCCGTGTCGTCAGACGCATGTGCGAAACCGTTCTGATGATAGGTCTGCAGCGGACAGTTCGGGAGGCAGACGTGATTCGCGATCAGTTGCAGTTCGCAGCGGACCGACTGGCGGATCGCTGCCAGCCGGCGAAAGCTCCGGTTGATCGAGAAGCTCTCCAGCGTGATGGCATCCGCACCGAGATCTTCCCAGAAGCGGGCACGCCGAGGCGTGTCCACCTGTGCATAGATCCCGACTCTTACCTTGAACTCCGGAAAGCGGCGTTTGACCAATTCCAGCAGAAAAGGGGTGGATACGGTGACGCGGCGCACGCCCAGGTCGCCAAGTCTGACCAGTAAGCCCGTCACCAGTTTCTGCCAGGGGCGTGTCCATTCGCGATTGCCGAAACAGGCGCCATTCAACAGATAGTTGAACGCGATCCCGTGACGGTCGAGCAGGCCAATATAATCGCGGAGACCTGCTTCGGAGAGCGGTGTTGCCAGGTAGCGGGGACGGCCGCCACTGATGCCGTCGGAGGGGAGCTTTCCGTACACTTCATCGACGGGGTACGCGGCGAGCTGCGGAACCAGCTCCGGATCGTAGTTGGCCGCGAGAGAAAACCTGACTGGTCGCGCTATCGCACGACCACCGTTTGTCGCCTCAGTTGGCATGCGAATGGCTCTCTCACGCTGCAATGCAGCCTTCGGTTCCCTTGCCGACAGCCGGGCTTCCCCGCGCTGCGAAATCACGGTCGGCTTCACTTGAAACCCGGGCGCCGACGTGCGTCCCCAGCGGGGGATAGCCTTCGTGAATATACGCGCGCGTCACGTTGCGGTCAATCGTCGGGGGCGCCGGGGGTCAGGCCTCGAAATTGTACTTTAGCGGTGCGTAAACTACACGGGTGGGGTCAGACCTCGAAAGTTTCCTGTCCAACCGTCTGACAAGGAAAATTCGAGGTCTGATACGTTCCCGTTCGACAAGAGCCTGTCTCCGAGATTGCCTGGCTTATCTGCGCGAGAGTAGCGAGGAATCTGCCAGAGCGATGGTCGTTTTGCAGATTCCTCCTCGCGCGCTGCGCGCGCTCGTCGGAATGACGAGCCAGTGTCGCCGCTGGTACGGCCAGGGCCTGCGAAGATCAGGGCACAGTGGAGTGGAGGTAGTTCGCGGCCCGCTCCGCCGCGCTGCCCGTCTAACAACTAACAACTCGCACTCACGCGCCATCCGTGCGTTCGCGAATCTCCGCGCGGAGCCATCGGAAGCCTTGCGCTACGGCGGCGATCGACAACCCGAGGAGCGCGAGTTGCGCGATCTCCCATCCGGCGGCGAGCGTCACGATGCAGGTGACCATCGCCGCGGTCCACGCCAGATTGCCGAGTTTTCTTCGTTCACGAATCGTGAGGGCATGCAGCCGGCCGCGGCTCGCTCTCTTTGCGCGGTGCGCCTCGGCGGCAGCGCGGACATGCTGCTCGTCGATGCCGAGCTCGCGCGCCGTCTCCAACGCCTGGTCGAGCGTCGCGACCTCTCGCGTCATCTGCCGCCGGTTCGCGTCCCGGAGAATCGACGCGAGCTCCTCCGGAGAGAACGATTCCTCGTTCATGGAGGGCTGCGCCGCCCGCTGCCTGGTAGAACTCGACCACGTTTCCATCGTCACGAATGATTCTACGCGCAGCAGGCTCCACGGTTGCGTCGTGGCGACGACTCCGCGTGTACAATTCCGAGATGCCGCTGGAGAACGGCTCCCGACTCGGTCCGTATGAAGTCGTCTCGCAGCTCGGCGCTGGCGGAATGGGCGAGGTCTACCGCGCCCACGACGGCCGAATCGGCCGCGACGTCGCGATCAAAGTCCTCCCCGAGTCGATCGTTCGCGATCCGGAGCGGATGGGACGGTTCAAGCACGAGGCGGTCGCTGCAGGGATGCTCAACCACCCGAACCTCCTGACGATCTACGAGTTCGTCGAGACGGGCGGCCAGCCCTACATGGTGTCCGAGCTTCTCGAAGGCGAGCAGCTCACCGACGTGATCGCGCGAGGGCCGCTGCCGCAGAAGAAGGCGGTGGAGTACTCGCTGCAGATTGCGAAGGGCCTCGCGGCCGCGCACGAGAAGGGGATCGTCCACCGCGATCTGAAGCCCGACAACATCTTCGTCCTCGGGGACGACAGGGTGAAGATCCTCGACTTCGGACTTGCGAAAGTCCATCCCGCTTTCGCGGGAGGCGTCGCGGGCGCCGCACCGGCGACGGAGCCGGGGATGGTGCTCGGAACGGTCGGCTATATGTCGCCCGAGCAGGTGCGGGGCCAGGCGCTCGACCAGCGATCCGACATTTTTTCGTTCGGCGCGATTCTCTGGGAGATGCTCGCGGGAGGGCGCGCATTCAGCGGGCAGTCGCAGATCGAGACGCTGAACGCGATCCTGAAGGAGGATCCGCCGGAGCTCGGCGCAATCAACCAGAAGATCTCGACCACCCTCGAGAAGCTGGTGCATCGCTGCCTCGAGAAGAAAAAGGAGAATCGCTTTCAGTCGGCGCGCGATCTCGCGTTCCACCTCGAGACGCTTCTGTCTGGAGAGGGATCCGGCCGCTCGCACTCGATGGCGCCGCACGAGGCGCACGAGCGCGAGTCGACCGCGCGCCTCCCGGGCGTGATGCCGACGGCGCGACTGTCGACCTCATCACGGCCGGCGCCAGTCCCTGGCCCGTTGCCAACCGGTGCGCATCCTCGACCGAAGACGCTCGCGAACCCCAGGCCCGGAGGGCCCACTCCGACTTCCGCGCGACCGGTCTACAAGCCAACGAAGCGGCCTAACGCAGTGCTGCTCGCTGTCGGAGCCCTGATTCTCCTTGCGGCGGGAGCTCTGGCCGGCTATCTGATCCGCGAGAAGCTCGATGCCGGGAAGACGACGTCTTTCCAGCGGCTCACATTTCGCCGCGGCGAGATTCTGGGTGCCCGCTTCGCCCCGGATGGCGAGACCGTCATCTACAGCGCGGCATGGGACGGCAGGCTTCCGGAGCTCTTCATGATGCGCACGTCGAGCCCCGAGTCCAAGCCGTTCGGCGTTCAGCACGCGGATGTCGCAGCCATTTCGAGCACCGGAGAAGTGGCGGTGCTGCTCGACCGCGACCGCGCCACGGGGGTTGGAAAGCTCGCGCGGGTGCCGCTGATGGGAGGGCAGCCGCGCGACGTTCTCGCGGACGTGCTCGACGCGGAGTGGATGGCCGACGGGCAGAATCTCGCGGTGATTCACAAGTTCGGGAACAGCTTCCGCCTCGAGGTCCCGATCGGCACGATCGTTCTCGAGTCGCAGCGACGCCTCGGCTCGATCCGTGTCTCGGCCGATGGCAAGCGTGTCGCGTTCGTGCAGCCGAGCGAGGGCGCGTTCGAGATCATGATGATCGAGGGCGGGCAGCCGGAGCTGCTCGCGAAGGGCTGGGCCAAGGGGGTCAACGGACTCGCCTGGGCTCCCGACGGGAAAAGCCTCTGGTTCACCGCGGCGTCGGGAAGCGAGCCACCTTCGCTTTTCTCGGTGCGTCCGGGCG
>JBPPMG010000196.1:0-19458 GCA_051305935.1 Thermoanaerobaculia bacterium | reverse complement strand
CGCCGACCTTGAATCGGACGATCGCCATCGAGGAGCCGGGCGACGAGGTCGGCCGCGTCGTCGTCGGCGCCTGGCAGGGAAAGCCGGTCTACCTCCGCGACGTCGCGACGATCGTCGACGGCCCCGAAGAGCCGGCCGACTACGTCTATCACGGCAACGGGCCGGCGCTCGAGGGTGACGCGAAGAGCGTGAGCGGCGTCCGTCCCGCCGTGACGATCTCCGTCGCGAAGCGCAAGGCGACGAACGCAACGGAGCTCTCGCATGCAGTCGTGGCGAAAATCGAGTCCGCGAAGGGAACGGTCATCCCTGCCGGCGTCGAGCTCACGGTAACGCGCAACTACGGCGAGACCGCGGCCGACAAGTCGAACGAGCTGCTCTGGCACATGTTCCTCGCCGTGATCTCGGTGGCCGTGCTGATCTGGTTCACGCTGGGCAGGCGCGAATCGGGAATCGTTGCGATTGCGATCCCCGTCACGCTCGCCCTCACCCTCGCAATCTTCTACATTTTCGGCTACACGCTGAATCGCGTGACGCTGTTCGCGTTGATCTTCTCGATCGGCATCCTCGTCGACGACGCGATCGTCGTCGTCGAAAACATCGTCCGCCACAACCGTCTCCCCGAGAACCGGCACCGTTCCATGCGTGAGATCGCGCTCGAAGCGGTCGCCGAGGTTGGGAACCCGACCATTCTCGCGACGTTCACCGTCGTCGCGGCAATCCTTCCGATGGGCTTCGTCTCCGGCCTGATGGGACCCTACATGCGCCCGATTCCGGTCGGCGCAACCGCGGCGATGATCTTCTCTCTCATCGTCGCCTTCGTCGTGACGCCCTGGGCGAGCGTTCGCCTCCTCAAGCGCGACTCCGGCCATGAGGAGCACAAGGAGTCGGCGTCGACGAAGTGGTACCGCCGCATGATGCGGGGGCTCGTGAACGAGCCGAAGCGCCGGATGATCTTTCTCGCCGGCGTCGTCGGCCTGCTCCTCGTCGCGGTGCTCCTCTTCCCGCTCAAACTTGTGCGGGTGAAGATGCTGCCCTTCGACAACAAGAGCGAGTTCCAGGTCGTGCTCGACACGCCGGAAGGCACGACGCTCGAGGAGACCCACGCGGTCGCGCGCGAGATCGCCGCCGCGATCGCGGACGAGCCGGAGGTCGCGAACTACCAGATCTACACGGGCGCGTCGTCGCCCTACAACTTCAACGGGCTCGTGCGTCACTACTTCCTCCGCCGCGGCCCTAACGTCGCCGACATCCAGGTAAACCTTCTCTCGAAGGACGACCGTGATGCGCAGAGCCACGAGATCGCGAAGCGGATTCGCAACGAGATCCAGCCGATCGCCGCGCGGCACGGCGCGCGCGTGAAGGTCGCCGAGGTTCCGCCGGGGCCTCCGGTCCTGCAAACGCTCGTCGCCGAGATCTACGGCCCCGATTACCAGAGACAGATCGAAGTCGCGAAGCAGGTGCAGGCGATCTTCGACGAGACCCCTGGCGTGGTCGACGTCGATACCTATGTCGAAGACGACCAGGTGCGCTATCGCTTCGTCGTAGAGAAGGAGAAGGCCGCGCTCTCGGGCATCGCCGCCGAGCAGGTCGACGCGACGCTCCGCATCGCACTTTCAGGGATGGACGCCGGGCTCCTGCGCGACCCGAAGGAAAAGGAAGACGTCCCGATCACGCTCCACATGGCGCGCGCCCAGCGGTCGAGCCTCGACGACCTCAAGCAGATCCAGCTCGTCGGCTCGAGCGGCAACATGGTTCCGCTCGGCTCGCTCGTGAAGATCGAGGAGACGGTCAACGAGAAGAGCATCTATCACAAGAATCTGATGCCGGTGGTCTACGTCACGGCCGACATCGCCGGGAGCGAAGAGAGCCCCGTGTACGCGATCCTCAAGCTCAACAAGGCGATCGACGCGCTCGAGCTCCCGGAGGGATACGCGCTCGAGCGTTTCGTGTCGAAGCAGCCGACGACGACCGAGAAGCTCGCGATGAAGTGGGACGGCGAGTGGCACATCACGTACGAGGTCTTCCGCGACCTCGGCCTGGCTTTCGCGGCGGTGCTCGTACTGATCTACATCCTCGTCGTAGGCTGGTTCGAGTCGTTCAAGACGCCGCTGACGATCATGGCGGCGATCCCGTTCTCGCTCGTCGGCATCCTGCCCGCGCACGCGGCGATGGGGGCGTTCTTCACGGCGACGTCGATGATCGGCTTCATCGCGGGCGCAGGCATCGTGGTCCGCAACTCGATCATCCTCGTCGACTTCATCGAGCTCCGCGTGAAGCAGGGAATGCCGCTCAACGAGGCCGTCATCGATGCTGGCGCAGTGCGCTTCCGGCCGATGATGCTGACGGCAGCCGCCGTCATCGTCGGTGCGGGCGTGATCCTGTTCGACCCGATCTTCCAGGGGCTCGCGATCTCGCTGATGGCGGGCGAAGTGGCGTCGCTGCTCCTCTCCCGCGCGACCGTACCGGTGCTCTATTACATGAGCGAGCGGCGCAAACACGAGAAGGCGCCGGACATCGACTCGCCTAACCCCACGACTCCGCGCGGGCCGCGAGAGCGGGAGAGCATGGGCGCGGAAGAAGAAGTCGTGAGTTGTTAGTTGCTAGTTGTTAGACATGCTCGTTCGCGAGTTTGTAGCGATTGAGTGGTGCCTGAAAGGAGACAGAATCGAAAGGGAGATTCGAAGTGCCGGAGGCTCGACGATCGAAACTCGGAGCAGGATCGAGAATGAGTGCGTTGTCGTTACGAGCTCCGGTGATTTTCTAACAACTAGAAACTAACAACTAACAACTAACAACTAGTACTTTCACAGAGAGACTGAAATGGCCCACTACGGAATCCGCAAAACGATCCCCCTCCCCTACGACCAGGCCGTCGAGCGCGTCACGGCGATTCTCAAAGACAACGGCTTCGGCGTCCTCACGACGATCGACATGAAGGCGAAGTTGCACGAGAAGCTCGGTGTCGACTTCAAACGCTACACCATCCTCGGTGCATGCAATCCGCCGCTCGCCTACAAGGCGCTCCAGGCCGAGCCGGAGATCGGGCTGCTCCTCCCCTGCAATGTCATCGTCTACGAAGCCGGCGAGAGCTCCTCGGTCGTCTCCGCAATCGATCCCGCCACGATGATCGCCCTCATGCCCGCAAACGAGGCGATCGCCGAAGTGGCCACCGACGCGAAAGCACGCCTCACGAAAGCGATCGCAGAGATGTGAGGTGGCGCTGTTGGTTGTTAGTTGTTAGACAGGCAGCGCGTGGAACGGCTGCGATCGCCGGCGCAACCCGGCGGCCCGCGGCTCGATCGACCGCCGTAGCTCCTCACATCGAACGAGCATCCGCCGCCACACGATCAGCAGCGCCGAACGTCTAACAACCAACAAATAACAAGGAACAACCCACAACGGACAACCGGCATCCGGCAAGCCACCATCCGAGCCCGTGGGCGGTTTCAATCCCGCAACAACCCGATCCCCGCCTCCCTGGCGAGGCTTCCGTATGCGAGACTGTCCGCCTCGCAAAGGGCGTTTGATGCCCCCTGCCGAATCCCCATGGACACGATCGAATGAGCGCTGAGCCTGTTGCGACGCCTTGCTTCCCTCCTCCCCGCCGCGCCCTGCGCCCTGCGTTCCACGCTCCCCGTCCGGCGCGTGCCTTCGCCTCCGTGCTGCTGACGCTGATCCTTTCCCTCCCCGCCAGTGCGGCCCCGCAGCCGCTCCCGCCACTCGTCGAGAAGGCGCTGGAAACGATGGAGACCTCCGATCAGGAAGGCTACGCATACAGAATGAGCAAGGTGGAAGGCGGGGCGACGTCGATCGCGCAATTCGATCCCACGAGGCCGGCCGGCGAGGTCTGGTCCCTTCTGCAGAAAGACGGCCGCAAGCCGACCACGAAAGAGATCGAGTCGTTTCGCAAGGAGCGGGCGGAGCGCGAAGCGAAACAGGCCAAACAACGGAAGGACGATGCGAAGAAGAAAGGCCGCGCTGACGAGGATCTGCGCGCGCTCATCGCGCCGGGAAGCGTGCAACTCGTCGCGGAGACCGCGGAACGCGCCTCCTATCGCTTCCGGATGCAGTCGGACGACGAGGACACACGCGCGATGGTCGACTCGATTCGCGGGACGCTGGTGATCTCGAAGGCCGCACCCTACGTCGAATCGCTCGACCTCGCGAGTACCGGAGAGATGAGACCGGTCACCGGCGTGAAGATCTCGGAGTTTCACCTGACCCTGACCTTTCATGCGCCCGACGCTCACGGCAAGGCGCTCCCCGCAACCGTTCGCTCAGTAGTGAAGGGCCGAGCGATGCTCGTCAAGAAGATCGACCAGGACCTCTCGGTATCGTTCACCGAGTACGCGAGACGCCGGCTCCCGGGAGCTCCGGCCGTAACGGCGCGCTGATTGCGAATAGGCGTCTCGCTCCGCCTGCCCCGTCCCTCTGGTTCCAGCCCTCCGAAGCGGCGAAGGCCGGAGGCCTTCGCTACAAAGCCAGCCCATCGGCCGCGGTTGGGATATAAAGACCCTGCGCCCCGGGCGGCGCTCCGACCATGAAGAGGTATCTCACCGTTCTGCAGGCGATCGTGCCGCTGGGGCTGCTCGTCGTCGCCCTCTGGGTTCTGCAGAAGAATCTCAAGACGGTGTCGTGGCGGGACGTCGTCACCTATTTCCGGACGCTTCCACTCTCCGCCGTGGGTCTCGCGATCCTGATCACCATAACGGCGTACCTGGTGCTTACCCTCTACGATTTCGCCGGCACCCGCTACGCGGGCTCGTCGATCGCGTGGCGAAAAGTCGCGCCAGCCTCCTACATCGCCTACGCCTTCAGCAACTCGATCGGGCATCCCCTCGTCACCGGTACACCGATCCGGGTGCGCTTCTACTCCGCCGAGGGAATCGACGGGATCGGCATCGCGAAGATCGTCAGCTACTGCCTCGGCGGGTTCTGGCTCGGCTTCGCTGCGCTCGGAGGTCTGACCCTTTGCCTCGCGCCGGCGTCGATGCTCGAGGTCCTCCCGATCGCGACGGAGTTCTCCCGAGTCGCGGGCGTCGCGCTCATCGCGGTGACGCTCGGGTACCTGGTTGCGACGCTGCGCGTCCGCAAGGCATTCACGTTCCGCGACTGGAAGATCCAGCTTCCGGACCTGCGGGCGGCATCCGCGCAGCTCGCGATCGGCATCGCCGACTGGTGTCTCGCGGCCTCGGTGCTCTACCTCGTCTTCCCGGCTAGCACGGACGTGTCGCTGGCCTTCTTCGGCGTCTGCTTCCTGCTCGCGAACGCCACCGGCCTGCTCTCCGGCGTGCCCGGCGGGATCGGCATCTTCGAAACGGTCATGGTCGTCGCGATGGAAGGGCACATCGCCGCGCCTTCGGTGCTCGGCGCACTCGTGATCTTCCGAACCGTCTACTACGTCGCGCCGCTGGTGGGAGCCGCGCTGCTGCTCGCATGGCACGAGTACCGGCGGCAGGAGCAGAAGATCGCACAGGGACTCGACACGCTGGACCGGATCGCCCCCGCGCTCGTGCCGGCAGCGTTCTCGATCGTCACCTTCGCGGCGGGCACGATCCTGCTCATCGGCGGCGCGACGCCGACGCCTCACCGAGAGCTCGACTGGCTCGCGTCGACCGTCGGCGTGCCGGTCGTCCAGTTCGCGCACTTCGTCACGAGCCTCGTCGGCGCCGCGCTGCTGCTGCTGACCCGCAGCCTGCAGCACCGAATCACCGCGGCGTGGCGCGCCGCTCTCTGGCTCTTCGGAATCGGCATCCTCACGGCGCTTCTCCGCGGCCTCGACTGGGGAAGCGCGATCCTTCTTCTGCTGCTACTCGTCGCCACCGCGGCGGTGCGGCGCGAGTTCTATCGCAACGCGCCATTCTCGGAGGCGCGATTCACGCCCGGTTCGGCTTCGACCGTCCTGATGGCGTTCGCGCTCGTCATCTTCCTGACCCTGCTCGCGCACCGAGGCGCTGGGATCGGGCTCGAGCTCCTGTTCGACTTTTCCTCCGGCGGGCACGCCGCTCGATCGCTGCGCGCGCTATTCGGAGTCAGCCTCCTCTCACTGGGAGCGGTGTGGTCACTCGTGCGAGCGACGCGCTCGCCGGTTCCCCTCGTTCCGACCGAATCGGACCTGACCGATGCGCGCCGCATCGTGGCGCGCTACCCGCGAAGCCACGCGCACCTCGCGCTGCTGGGCGACAAGCGGCTCCTCTTCGACGCGCAGCGGCACGGCTTCGTGATGTTCCGCGTCGAACGTCGATCGTGGGTCTCGTTCGGCGACCCGGTGGCGACGCCCGATGTCGCCGACGAGCTCGTATGGACTTTCCGCGACCTCGCGGCGCGGCAGGGCGGCTGGGCCGTCTTCTACGAGGCTCGGGAGGAGAACGCGGCCCGCTACATCGGCCTGGGGCTCGCCTTCATGAAGCTCGGTGAGGAAGCACGCGTCCGGCTCGAGGAGTTCGACCCCACCTGGCGCGACAGCCACATCGCCGCACTCGACGCGGTCCGCGACGCCGGCCTGAGCTTCGAAGTCGTCCCGTGCGAGAACGTAGAGCCGATCGTCGACGAGATTGGCTCGGTCGCCAGTGCGTGGCTGGCGGCCCGGGGCATCACCGCACCCGAAGCGGTCCTCGCCATCTGCGACAAGCGCTACCTGGAGCGCGGCCCGATCGGCGTGTTCCGCCAGGGCGAGGAGATCGTCGCATTTGCAAATGTGTGGCTCTCCGGAGAAAACGAGGAAGCGTCGATCGACCTGATCCGGTACCTTCCGTCCGCTCCGACGGGGACGATGCAGGCGCTCGCCGTCGAGCTCGCGGTCTGGGCACGAGACCAGCACTACCGATGGTTCAGCCTTGGGCTCGCGCCGCACCGCGGAATCGATCCGAACCGCCGCTCGCCGGCATGGAACCGCGCGGCAAGCGTGCTCTACCGCCACGGCGAGCACTTCACCGACTTTCAGATGCTCCGCGCGTTCAAGGAATCGTTCTCGCCCGTATGGGAAGGCCGCTACCTCGCCTCGCCCGGCGACCTGCGCCTGGCGAACGTTCTCCGCGACGTCACGCGTCTGGTCGCCAGTGGAATGCGCGCCGGTCTCGGCGTCGGCAAGGCTCCCCACCTCTCCCGCTCTCTGCCGCAAGAACCTCTCGCGTGAGTCCGCGAAGGCGGAAGCCTTCGCTGCCCTTCAACCCTCCGCTATACTCGCCCTCACAACCGAACAACCCGGAGGCTCCATGCGACGTTTCTCGCTGAACGCCCTTGCTGTCCTTGTCTTCATCGCCGCGACGTCCGCGGTCGCGCAGGTTCCGCAGGCCGAACGCGACGCGCTCGTGGCGATCTACAACGCCACCGGCGGCCCGTCGTGGACGAACCGCAGCGGGTGGCTCGGCGCCGCCGGAACGGAGTGCACCTGGGCAGGCGTCTTCTGCGAAGGGGGTCGCGTCGTGAACCTCTACCTTCAGGAGAACGGCCTTTCGGGGACGATCCCGCCGGAGACGGGCAACCTGACTGCGCTTCGCGATCTCTTCCTCAGCGCCAACACGAACCTGTCGGGGGCACTCCCCGCTTCGCTCGCGAACCTGACGAGCCTCGAGCGATTCGCAGCGAACAACAACAGCTTGAGCGGCACGCTCTCGCCCGTCGCATCGCTCCCGAGAGTCCGGGAGCTCTACCTCTCCGCGAACGAGTTCAGCGGCGAGGTCGTCGTCCCGCCGTCGCCCGACCTCGTCGCGCTGAATCTCAACAACAATCTGCTCGTCGGCTCGATCCCTGCGTCGATCTCGAGCCGAACGCAGCTCCGCACGGTCTTCCTCAACAACAATCAGCTCACCGGACCGATCCCGGCCGACATCGGCAATCTCACGCAGCTCGAGGTTCTCTCGCTCGGAGTGAACCGCATCTCCGGCGCGATCCCTCCGTCGATCGGCTCGCTCACGAAGCTGCGCGCCCTCGGCCTCGCGGAGAACGCGCTGACGGGGACGATCCCCGAGTCGCTCTCGAACCTCGTCGCGCTCGAGGAGATCTACCTGAGCGTGAACGAGCTCACCGGCCCCATCCCTTCGGGTATCGGGAATCTGAAGAACCTCGCCGAGCTGTGGATGAACAACAACCGGCTCTCGGGTGAGCTCCCCGCGGGGCTCGGCTCGATGCCCAATCTCGTTCGCCTCTACCTAAGCGCGAACCGCCTCACCGGAACGATCCCGGCCGGTCTCTCGAACGCCACGAAGCTCACCCACCTTGTCCTCGACAACAACGACATCCAGGGGGCCATCCCGCCGCTCGGCAATCTCAAACAGCTCGTCGAGCTCTGGCTCTACAACAACCGCCTGACCGGCGCGATCCCCGGCGACATCGTCACGCTGCCGAAACTGAAGATCATCTTCCTGTCGAACAACGACCTGTCGGGCTCGATCCCCGCCGGACTCGCGCAATTGAGCGAGCTCGACACGCTCGTGCTCAGCGGGAACCAGCTCACGGGCACGCTGCCCGCCGAGATTGCCTCGATGTCGACGCTGCGATTTCTCCACCTCGCGGCGAATCAACTCAGCGGCTCGATCCCCGGCGCGTACTTCAACCTGCCGAACCTCGAGGAGCTCGCGCTCGGCTCGAATCTACTCAGCGGATCGGTCCCGAACGAGCTCGGCAACGCGACGAAGCTCACCTACCTGCACCTCAGCAGCAATCAACTCCGCGGAACCGTTCCGGCGGGGGTCGTGAACCTCACGAACACCTATTACCTCGACCTCGGCAGGAACTCCCTCGTCGCGCCTAACGCCTCGGTGCTCGAGTTCCTCCAGAGCAAATCCTCGAACGACTTCGCGCGGACGCAGACCGTCCCGCCGACGGACGTGCGCGTCGATTCGGCCTCCTCGTTCACCGTCTCGCTCTCCTGGAATCCGATCGCGTACGGCTTCGACCCGGGTGGCTACCAGGTCCTCGCCAGCACGACGCCGGGCGGCCCCTACACGCCGCTGCTGACGACGCCCGCGAAGTACATCCCTGAAGCCATCGTCACCGGGCTCAACCCTTCGACGAAGTATTACTTCGCCGTGAAGACGGTGACGTTTCCCCACGGCGGCGGTAACTACTACCAGCTCAACACGATCTTCAGCGATGCGTCGGCCGAAGTGACTGCAACGACGCAGACGGCGACCGAGAGCCCGGCGAACGTGATCGTCACCTCGTACCCTCAGGCGCTCGCGCAGGCGCCTGGCCAGGCAGGCGGCACCGACGGCTACACCCTCACGAACATCGGCGGAACGCCGGCGACGATCACGCTCACGCAAAGTGGCTCGTTCTTCACGCAGTCGCCGGCGAGCTTCACGATTCAACCCGGCGCGAACCAGACCGTTGCGCTCGCGGGACTCGCGCAGGCAGAAGGCGAGTACAGCGGCGCGTCCATTCCGAACGGCAACGGCATCGAGCCGGGGCTGCAGATCTCCGTCCGGCTCGTCGTAGCGCCGGCGCCGCAGGGCGTGGTGTCGGTCGCCGCGCTCTCGAGCCGCGTCGATCTCGTCGCTCCCGAGGGGACGAACCCGAGCGGACAACTCTCGTTCCAGAACAACGGGACCTCGACGTTCAAGGGCGTGCTCGTCTCCGACGTCGAGTTCCTCGTGCCGCAACCGGGGCTGGTCACGATCGCCCCGGGCGGAAGCGTGTCGCTCTCGGTGACCGCGGACCGCGCGAAGCGCTCCGACGCGGCGCTGCTCAACGGCACGCAGGTCGGGCGCGCTTCGCTGTTCTCTCTCCCTGTCGGCTCGGGAGCGCGCTCGCCCTTCTCCGGCGCGACCTCGGTGAGCCTCGTAAGCGTCGTCGACACGGTGAAGCCTCCGACGGCGGGCGGCACGATCCCCGCGTTAGGCGCCGGTGAAGTCGCGCTCTTCATGCCCGCGGTCGGCCACGTCCGCGGAAGCGTCGGCGAGTTCCTCTCCGACATCTCGATCGTCAACGCGTACGGCGCGTCGACGATCCCCGACCTGAAGCTCTTCTATACGGCGATCGGCGGAACGTCGACGACGGTGGCGAGTCTCAACGCCGTCGGCGCGGGGCAGTCGGTCGGCCTTGCCGACGTGGTGAAGTCGGTCTTCGGCGAAGACGCGCAGATCGGAACGCTGCAGATTCGATCGACGAAGGCGGTCAACCTCTCGGCAAGCGCGAACATTTTCAACGCGAGCAATCCCCTCGGCAACTACGGCACGTCGATCCCGGTCTTTCGCTCCGACAGGGCCGCGAACAGCTCGCGGCCGATCGTGCTGACCGGGTTGCGCAAGGACGCCTCCGGCCACACGAACTTCTACGTGCAGGAGACCGCGGGAAGCAGCGCGTCCGTCTCGCTCGAGTTCCTCAACGCCGCTGGAAACGTCGTCGGCGGACGCGACGTCACCGTCGCGCCGTTCGGCGTCGCAACGGTCGTCGATCCGCTCGTCGAGGGAAGCGTCGCGGTCCGCGTGGTCACGACGTCGGGCGACGGAGTCGTCGCCTACGCGACGCCGGTCGATCGCGCGAGTGGCGATACATGGGCAGTCACCGACTGGAGCCTGCTCTATGGCTTCAACCCGGCGGAGACGGTCGTGATCCCGATCGGCGGCTCCGTGCGGGGCGCGAACGACAGCTACTTCCGCACCGACGTCGCGTTAACCAACCGCTGCGCAACGGTCGGCAAGTCTCCGGGCGAGGCCGGGCACGACCCACTCGACCCGTGCACCAGCAGCAGCGGCAGCGGTGTTCTTCGCTTCTATCCCACGACCGGCGGCGTGGTCGAGAAGGAGATCTCGCTCGGGCTGCTCCAGAGCGTCGTCTTCGGCGACGTTCTTCGGTCCGCGTTCAATCTCGAAAACGACGCGGTGGGACACATCGTCTTCACTCCAGCGTCAGACGCGTTCGCCATCACGAGCCGGACGTACACGACCGTCTCCGGCTCCCCTGCGACCTTTGGTTCTTCAGTGCCCGCGCTGGGATCGTCGATTGCGCTCCGGCCGGGACAGTCAAGGCGCGTCGGAGGACTGCAGGACTCCACGAGGCGCACGATCGGCGCTCGCGCTCCCGCGACGAACCGAACGAACTTCGGCCTGGTGGAAACGAGCGGCGCGCCGGCGAAAGTGCGCGTTTCGGTCTACTACAACAACCCGCGCAGCCTTGCCGCGGGCCAGCCGATCGGAGTGAAGGAGTACGACCTCGCCGCGAACCAGCTCGTGAGCAAATCGAATCTCGTCGAGGAGATCATCGGCGTTTCGCGGGAGACGCTCTACGGTGATCTGACCGAGGTCCAGGTGCAGTTCGACGTAGTGAGCTCCACCGGCGCCGTGATGATCTTCATCTCGTCGGTCGACAACGGCACGAACGATTCGATCATTCGAGTGGAGTGAGAGTTGGCGAAGTTGGAGTCACGGGAGATGGAACCGCACGCGGCGGCGTAAGCTTAGGCGTGGAGTCACGCCGTCGCCGCGTGTGGCGCCACGAACAACGATCAAGCGCGGGATCAGCTCCTGTATCGCCACACGGAATCACGAAGATGCCATCGCTCCTCTTCGAACGCGCGCTGTTTCGAGCCCTGCTTCCGTTCGTCCTTCCGCAGGGGCTCTGGGTGAAAGCGACAGCGCGGAGATCTCTACCAGCCTCCGGGGAACGCGTCGGGGCAGTCGGCGACGGCGCGCCGTTCCGACTGGTGCTGGTCGGCGACTCGATCGTCGCCGGCATCGGCGTCGAGCGACTCGACGATGCGATGCCGGGGCAACTCGCGCGTGCGCTCGCCGACGCGCTTGGAAAAAGGGTCACTTGGACCGCGAGCGGAGTCTCCGGATACAAGGCGTGCGAAGTCCGCGGGTCACTCGTTCCCGATCTGCCAGCCGCCGGAGCCGAATGCGTTTTCGTGTCGGTGGGAGTCAACGACGCCACCGGGCTTCGGACGACGGCGCAGTGGCGACGAGACCTCGTCGCGCTGCTCACTGACCTGCGCGCCAGGTATTCCTCTGCGTTGATCGTCGTATCAGGTCTTCCTCCGATGCACGGATTCCCCGCACTGCCGCAACCGCTTCGGGCGGTTTTCGGACTCCGTGCGCGAACGTTCGATCGAATCGCCGAGGATGCGACTCGCGGCCTCGAGAGAGTGCTGTTCGTGCCTAACCGCTTCGATCCGAGGCCCGAGTTTTTCGCGCCAGACGGGTACCATCCTTCAGCCGACAGCTGCAGGGCATGGGCGGTCACCGTGGGCGCAGCCGTCGTGGGCCGCTTGGCCCGCCCCATTCATGAGGACTCGTCGCGAAGAGCGCGAGAGGTGCGTGAATACGAGGCGCGCGACGGTTCGGCCACGAAGGCGTAGCCGGGCACTGTCTCGAGGAGACGAACCGAGCGCAAGGCAGTAGACACTCGGCTATCGCGCTCCGCAGCAGAGTCCTCATGAATAGGCCGGGCTAGTCGAGCCGTTGTGCTGCGTCACAATTGCCGACCATCGAATCCGCCTCTCCGTCACTGTGCAATACTTCGAACGATGACCGACTCCGAGAAACTCGATCTGCGCGCGCTTCGGATCGGCTGGATCTTTGCCACTCTGCCTCTTGCCTGGCTTTCACTTTTCCTCTATTTCTTCTTCGAGTGGCTGTTCCAGGTCACAAAGCCATCGCCGTTGGCGAGCGTCTCTATTGGGCAGCAGTTGCACGTTCTCGTCGTCGCGTCTCTCCCCCTGCTGTTCCCACTGTTTCTGGTCCAGCTAGCGGCGACGATTCTCTCGGTCGTCGCGTTTCCCCGCCTCCGCTGGCTCGCGACTTTCCCGGCGGCGATCCCGGCCGGCCTGCTCGCATTCATGCTCGTCGACAACTTCACGCACTCGATCATCGGCGTGGGAATGCTGAGCGGCGGGCCGATCACGCGCAAGCTCTACGTACTACTGCTGTTTCTCTTCACGTTGCTGGCCGCGAGACTCATCTTCAGCGCCGTCTCGAACGCGTCCCGCGGGTCAATTCAGGCGCTGGTCGCCCTCGGAATTGCGGCACTTCTGTCTTCCCCTCTGGTGCTGATGGGGGCGAGGGCGGAGCAGGACTGGCGTCAGCGGCGCGAGGCGAGCGCACCAGTACTCCAGCGCGGCACCGCGACAGCGCGATCGGAGTTGCCTAACATTCTCCTGCTGGGAAGTGACGGCGTCACGGCAACGGCGACGTCGGTGTACGGCCCCGCGAAGGGCACGACACCATATCTCGAGTCACTTCGGAACGAGACCCTGCTCTGTGAGAATGCATTCTCGAACGTGGGGCGGACACACGGTTCGCTGGTGACCCTGCTGACCGGCAGGGTGCCGCTGTCCACCAAGGTCGTCTTTCCGCCGCAGATGCTGGAGGGCGAGGCCGCGTATCGTCATCTTCCCGGAATCCTCAAGTCACTCGGCTACTCCACGATCCAGATCGGGATGCGTCACTACGCCGACGCGGAGGATGCGAACCTTCGCGGAGGCTTCGACGAAGCCAACTATCGGTGGCAGCGGCTTCTCGACTCCGATCGGACGGCGAGCGCCGACGCCAGAGTGACGTGGTTCCGCCGGACGACGCTTGAGCGCCTGGAGGATCGTATTCTCCACATCACAGAAATCCGGCACATGCCCGATGAATTCGCGGAGATCATTCACGAGAAGGACAGCCCGTACTTGAGCGATGCGCGGCGCGTGGCGACGCTGCTCGAGTTCTTCGAAAAGACTCCCGAGCCCTGGTTTGCGCACGTCCATCTCCTCGACACGCATTGCTGTGGGAAGGAGTCACCGGCGGAGGTCGCGTTGCGAATGGACGACCACTTCAAGAACGTGATCGAATCTCTGCGCAAGCGAGGGAAAATCGACAGGACACTCGTCGTCTTCAGCTCGGATCACACCCGCGGATGGTCGATCAAGGGACGGATCCCGCTCATCTTTCGATTCCCGCACGGCCGCTTTGCAGGCCGCGTGGAGCAGAACGTGCAACTCGCGGACGTCGCGCCAACCATCGTGGACTACCTTGGATTGGAGGCCCCTCCGTGGATGGATGGGGCGTCGATCCTGAACAGCGAGGAGCTCCCGGCCGACCGGCCGATCGTCGCGATCACTTCGAGCGACGAGGGAATCAGCCCCATCAGCGAGTTCCTCGCCGTGCTCAAAGACGACGGTCCGCCAAACTACGGCTCGACGAATGCCGCCTTGATCGTCGGCTCGCAATGGTATGAGTTGGATCTCAAGAGCGGAGCGGGGCAATCCGGAACAGTCTCTGGCCACACGCAACCGGAACGATCAGGCATCAGCGACGAAGCCTTGAGGGCGCTTCTCGTCGCACGGCTCTGGAATGCAGGCTTCAGGATTCCCGGCGTTTCGGCCGGCAGTGATAAAGCCTCCGCAGTCCCGACGGCAGCGGGAGCACGGCAGTGACGACGAACGTGCGCTCCAGAATCGACTCGAATCTCGACCGGTCATAGTCGGCGAACTCCTGGTCTTTGCCGGCGAGCAGCGTACGGACCATCGGATCGTCGCGCTCGACGAACTCGATGACGAGGTCCGCCTGATAGCCAGCGAGGTACTCGATGACCTCCTCGAGAGGAATGTTCCTGCCGACCACGAGATGATGGATCAGCGCAAGCACGAGAATCAGATCGGGGTCGATTCTGCGCTCGAGCATCGGCCTCTCCGCTCCACACCAGCCAATCCCCGGAGACGGGCTCGCCACGTCCCAGACGAGCGGCAGGACATTCGCCTTCCGCTCGGAAGCATCCTGGAAGAGCCGCTCGACCACCGCGTGATCGGAGTCGACCGCGACCACCGAACATCCCTCTTGAGCAACCGTCATGGAGAATCGCCCGGTGTTGCATCCCAGGTCGAGGACTACGTTCGCGGATCGAACGTGCTCGCGCACGAAATTTTCCTTGAGTGCCGCATCGTCTCGACTGTACGTGTTCGTCGATTCGTACGCGGTCCAATGCGATCCCGATCGATTCCAGCGGAGACCCGCGATCAGTCCCTGCAGACCGCGCAGGTTGTGATCCATGATCTCGGTGCCGTGTGCCCCCGCCTCACGAATGTCGCTGGCCACCTCCATACTGGCGACGCGTTGCGACCGCCGCTGGAGCAGCGCGTGCAGGTCGACATGCGTCAGCACCCCCTTCTTCAGGCGGTCGCCAACGCGGAGGATCCGCGCGACGGTCGCCACGGGAACGCCATCCGGGTTGCCGCGAAGCATCGGCTGAAAGTCGATCCCCCTGTAGGCCTGGAGGACGAGCGGATAGAGGAACATCTCGCAGAATTGCCTGTACCCCGTCCAAAGGCCTCCGGCTCGAAGAGGCTCGAATGACGGGATGTCGATGAATACAGGCCGGGCTCCAATCCACTGGATGTTGTAGGCACTGGCGTCGCGGAGTGCGATGCCCTCGGACAGCGCACGCCGCGTGACTTCGAGCTGAAGCGAGGCTGCCGCCTTCAACATCGAGAACGGCCACTCGTAAGGATAGGAGATGACCGGGATTCGTTCGTGCTCGAGAGCTCCCTCCCAGTCGACCCCCTCGGCCGGGCTCGCGACCTCTCGCGTGCGGACTACCTTCCCCTCGTCGACGAGCTCTTGAAAGAACCGGCACGATGAGACACGCCGCCAGTTCTCCAGTGCCCTCGAGGACAGGCCGCGCAGGACTCGGTCGCCGTCGTAGAAGACGCGTCCGTGACGGTCTCGAAAGGATGCGGGGTCATACACAACCGAAGCGGTCGGCCGCCCGGGCTTCACCGATGCGTGTCCTTGTTCCGGCTACCTCGGATCCGGTGCCAGAAAAGCTTCCATGTGACGAGAAGCCCGCCGAGCCCGCCGAGAATGAGTTGGAGGATCAGGCTGCCGGCATTCGGGTCAACGTACGCCAGGGCGACCGGCGCGAGCAGGAGGGTGAGGAAGGAACCGCCAATGACTCGAAATTTCACCTGGTTTCTCCAGTCGGCTTCGGGGCGCGCATCTCAGCGTGACTGATCTTAGCTCCTCGCCGGAGAGGCTCGCAACAGCCGGAGACTTACGGATGTCTGAATCAGCACCGTGGACTTGCGCTCGTTCATGTTCAAGAGCGAGATGTCCCAATCCGTCTTGCCGGAGTCATCAGAGCCGTGAGGCGATCTCTGCCTGCAGCAGCTCGATGCGCTTCGCGTTCACGCCGAAGTCACTCTGCCCGAGGCGCGAGGCAGAGCGGATGTTCACAACGGCCCGATCTCCTGCGCGCGTGACGGTTATCGTCACATCGTCCTTGAATCGCATGATGCGCGTCTTCGCGACGCCGCGAATCTCGCCCTTCGTGGCGTCGGATGCCGTGATCTCGAGATCGATCGCTTTCGCAGAGGCCAGCGCGGCGGCGAACACGCTCGCGGCATCCGCGCCGAACCGCTGCGGCTGCAGATTCGGGTACGCGGGCGTCTCACCCGTCGTCACGTCGTTGATGACCGGCCACATGCTTCGAATGCCCAGCGCTGCGCCTGCGCCGAGGACGAGTACCACGCCGAGGATCAGATGCCGCCGTTGCACGCGAACAATCTTACGTTGAAAAGTGTCCCCAACCCCGACCCCATCGATTCCAGCTACTTCGGCAAGCCCGCGGCCCAGTTCCGAACGACCTGAATCGGTGCCTCGTTTCCCGCCGACGCGTCCTGCGTGACGAGGAAACGCCTGCCGTCGGAGCCGACGAGCGCGATCGTGCGCGCCTCGGACAGGCCGAGCCTTACGGGCTCGCCGATCTCGGGCGAGTCTCCGAGCCTCACGGGAACCGCCATGACAGCTCCGTCAGGCTGGTTGAAGTAGATCTCGCTGCCGTCAGAACGCCAGACTGCATTCAAGCCGCCGTCGCGCGAGATCTGGAACTTGCGCGTCGCGTCCGGGAAGTCGACGAGGTAGATCTCGGCGCGGCCGGATTCCTGCGACAGGTACGTGACCCACCGCCCGTCGGGCGAAAAGCGGGGGAATCGCTCGAACGAGTTCGTCACCACGAAGTCCACGACCTTGGGCTTCTCGTCATCGACTCGAACGTAGGTCAGGTCAAAACTCGAGCCGGTGCGCTGGGACGAGCCGATGAGGACGGTGCCGTCGGGCGACCAGTCGTCGATGAAGATGTCGGTCGACTCGAGGAGTTTCCGGTCGGTTCGTGCTCCGGAGACCGGCTGAACCCAGAGCGCACTCGCCGCCGTGCCCGCGCCGCGTGGATCGCCGCTTGCCGTCGCGTTCAGACTGGAGACCGCGAGCTGTTGCCCGTCCGGAGAGAACACTCCGGCGATCAGCGAGGGAGACTTGACGAAGGTTGCGCGACTCATCTGCTTCGTCGACGTGTCGACGATCCAGAGATCCCGCGATCGATCCGTCGTCTCGGAGCGGGAGAGGACGACCCTGCTCAGATCACGGCTGACCGATTGGACGTTGAACTCTCCCGGAGGCACGACGGTCTCGACGAGCCGTCCGTCCCGGTCGAACCACGAAAGACTGGCCTCCGAGGCCACCTCGCGGCGGAAGGCGAGCAACCCCGCGAGCGAGACCGAGAAGTCACCGAGATCGCGAGGGTTGTTGTAGCGAACGTTGTCGCCCACGGCAGCGATCGTTCCCTCGAGCGCGAGCCTGCCGGGATCGAAGCGCTGCGCGAGGAGGTTGCCGTCACGCACGAAGAAGAGCCGGCCGTCACCGTACTGAACGTTCGAGCCGCGCTCGAGAACGAGGCTCGGTTCCCCGCCGCCGATCGAGTCGGCCATCACGCGGCCGAACGGATCGGTCTGGCTTTCGCGCTCGATGAAAAGGAAGCGCTTCCCGTCCGGCAGAAAGTACGGGTTCCGATGCGTGATCCCTCCGGACTTCGGGTTCGTCACCGGTGTCGGCGATCCTCCGTTCTCGGGGACCATCACAAGGGGACCACGGATGTCGGACGCGTACACGATCACCCCATCCGTGCTCCACGAGCCCCCACGTCCCTGGAGTGCGTCGGAAAGGGTCTGGGCCGGGCCGCCGCTCGCGTCGACGCGCCGCAACTTTCCGCCCGAGAAGAATCCGATCGAGCGGCTGTCGGGCGACCAGAAGGGGAAGGAGGCATCCTTCGTGGCCTCGTGGATCGTCGACTTGCCCGTGGCAAAGTCATAGAGCGCGATGAACCTCGAGCCCTTGCTGTTCACGAGCATCGCGAGAGTCGAGCCGTCGGGCGACAGCGCGATCGGACCGGAAGCGAGATTGTCCGAGGAGACGTCGGGCGGCAGTGTCACGTCCGCATGGAAGGGGCGGGCCGCTTCGCGGTCGGCGGAACGTGTGAGGATCCATGCAGCAGACGCGAGCGAAGCCACGGCGAACAGCGCCGCGAAGCCCCACGCCAGCTTCTCGCGCGTCTTGCGCCGCAGCGTGACCGTCGTCGCAACCCCTGCCTGCGATCCTGCTTCGCTCAGCCAACGCAGCTCGCTCGCGACGTCGTGCGCCGACTGCCAGCGGTCGTCGGGATCCTTTTCCAGGCACTTCTTCACGATATGGTCGAGCGCGGGTGGCGCCATCGGCGCAACTGCCGAGATCGGCGCCGGGTGGGACGAGACGATCGCGGCGATCAGGCTCGTGCGGTTGGAGCCCTCGAACGCGCGTTTTCCCGTCGCCATCTCGTAGAGCAGCGCGCCTAACGAGAAGATGTCGGTCCTCGAATCGGCTTCCTGCCCTTCGAGCTGCTCGGGAGCCATGTACTGGAACGTACCGAGGAGCGTCCCTTCCTGCGTGAGCGGCCTCGCCTGCGTCGGCATCTCGGTCATGCCGTGCACGACGGCGGACTCCGCCGCCGGCCTCGCAAGGCCGAAGTCGAGCAGCTTGGCGCCGGTCTTCGTGATCATCACGTTGCCGGGCTTCAGGTCACGGTGCACGATCCCCTGTTTGTGCGCGCGCTCGAGCGCGTCGGCAACCTGCGAGCCGTAGCGCAGCACCTGGTCGAGCGGGAGCGGCCCCTTCTGGATCCGGTCGGCGAGCGACTCGCCTTCGATCAATTCCATCACGAGGAAGTGAATCGTCATCTCGCCTACCGGCGACGAGCCGTCATTCCGATCCCGCGAAGCGGGAGAGGGATCTGCTGTCAGCAGATCCCTCCTCGCTTCGCTCATCGGGATGACTTCGTGCCCGACATCGAAGAGCGTGCAGATGTTCGGATGGTTGAGCGACGAGATCGTCTTCGCCTCGCGCTCGAAGCGGGCGCGGAACTGCTCGTTCTGCTCGAAGCCGGGAGGCAGCACCTTGATCGCGACGTCGCGACCGAGGCGCGTGTCTCGTCCACGAAACACTTCGCCCATCCCGCCCGCGCCTAACGGCGCGACGATTTCGTAGGGCCCGAGGCGGCTGCCGGCTGCAAGAGTCATGTCGATAGGCTCCTACTTCCCGCTGACGCGCGACTGCCAGTTCTGGAGCATCGTGAGCGGCTCGGTCCCGTCGCTCTCGACGAGGCGGTTCAACAGGAAGCGCTGCCCGTCGGGCGTGACGTCGTACTGCCTCGTGGGATGAGGCCGGACCGGCG
>JBPPMG010000139.1:0-2811 GCA_051305935.1 Thermoanaerobaculia bacterium | reverse complement strand
CAGTGACTGCACGTTGTCCAGCCGGGCGGGTCGCCGGACCGGTCGCCTTTTCTCCAGGTTTCTCGGCATCCCCTGCGGGGCGCGCGACACGGCCCAGAACGGCACGAGCCCACGGGTTCGACCCCCGCGGGCTCGGATCTGTCGGGCGCGGCTTCCGCCGCTCCGCTGGCCCCCCTCACGCCTGGCTGCGCGGTCGGCGTCGCACTCCGCACGCCCTCACCGGGGGAAATCCGGCTCGGGCGGGCAAGAGGACTGGAGTGCCGGGCCGGCAGCCCCCCCATGGGCTGCGCGACCGGCGTGGGCGAGCCGACGGGGTGCGCCGCACCGAACGCGGTGTTCGGAAGAAGTGTTGGTTCTCAGCCGAAGAGGCCCGTGTGTTGCGTCTTCCGGATCTCGTCTTCACCCGTCCAGATGATCTCACCGGTCTCGATGTTCACGCAGTCGAACACGAAGTGGTAGTAGAGGTCCTTCGTCTGAACCCCGCCCGACTCGATGGAGCGGCCTTTCTTCTTCCCGATCGAGTAGAGCCGACCGTAGAGGACGACATCCGCCCCTAGCTGCTTGCCCGTCTGCTTCGCCATCTCGGGGTTCACCCGGTTCGAGTCGTTCTGGAAGCTCAGCTGGTCGGTGATCTCTCCCTGGCCTTGCTGCGTCGCGACGAAGCGGAACTTGCCGGTTCTCTGCATCTCGACTCGGATCGAATCGGCGACGGACTCGAGATTGATGTGCTCCGTCGTCTCGTTGCGGATGCCCCCCATGTACATGACGATTCGCTTGTCGTCGCCTTTGCCCGCCGAGGCCATGTAGGCGAGCTGAGGCGCTTCGATCATCGAACTCGCCATCTTGGCCGAGAATTGCTGCAGGTCGGTCGAGCCCCAGTTGATGTTGACGGTTTCCTCCGCCTTGGCGTCGCCATAACGAGTCGAGCTGCACGCGGCGAAGAAGATCGAAAGCAGGGAGAGCGTGATGAGTGTTTTCTTCATGATCTGAGTTGGGTGGTGGAGTGGGCGAAAGGCGTCCGAATGCTCAGTGAACGAGCGCTTCCGGACGCTGGGCGATGAGGCGGAACGATTCTGCGCGCGGGTCCGGAGCACTCGCGCGGATGTGCTGACGATCTCCAGGATCGAGGTCCACGGGAAACCAGAGTTGCGGTGAGACTTCGATGCGCGCGATGCGGGAGTCGAACCATTCGATGCTGTAGTAGACGTGGAGCTCACTCGTGCTCGCATTGCGAAGCTCGAACTCCGCCGTGCGCGGCGATCCAGCGGATGTCATGTGCGGCCCGAGCAGCTCGAGGGACCGCGAGAGTTCGAGATCGCCGTCGCAGCGCGTCGTGAGCGCGATGGGCGCCGCGCCGGCGAGCGAATGGGATGTGGCCCGACACGCGAGTGCTGCAGGCGGTATCACCAGTGCGAGAAGCGCGATGCCTTCAAGTGATTTCATCGTGGAACTCCTTGCTCGTGTTCCGCTCGGGGCGGTTCGCCTTCGGTCGCGACGGGCGCGACGTCCGCCCGCTTGCGTCCTCCGATCACGTACGCGTGCACACGCGTCCCGATCGTGCGCGCCATGACGAAAACGGTCTCGCGCGGTGCGAGCTCGAATGTGCCGAGGTCGACATTTTCGCCACCGCGGGCTTCGAGCCGGAGGCGCTGTTCTCCCGGCGGGACGAATGCGCGCGCCGCCTGCCACGTGTCCGGCAAGGTCAGCCACGATCGCAAGTCCGCACGCTCGGTGACGAAAGTGAAGATGTCGCCGGCGATGCGTCCCAGCACGCCCACGTTCTCTTCCAATTGCTCCGTGAGCTCACGCTTGAGGACTGCGCGCACGGCAGACTTCGCCGAGAGCAGCAGAATGCGGTCCTCCAGGTTCTCTTTCGCCACGGTGCCGATGTCCTCGATCACGATCGTGCGGACGCTGCGATCGCCGCCGGCGACCGAGAGTTCGAGATCACCGACACACTGGGGACGACGCTCGTACGTCGGCACCGACCACTGCAAGAGGCCGTCGGATGTCGGAATGGGCAACGTGATCTCCTGCTTGTACGGTCCTTCGCCGACGCCGGCGATCACGATCACGCTCGCGCTGTCGGAAGCCGCACCGTCTTCGGCACCGTATTTCTCGGTCCAGCGCGTGAGCTCGTCGGTCCGCCCGAGATCGCGCGCGAGTCGGACCAGGGCGTGCGACGCCAGCGCGGTGCCGACGCCTTTCGCTTCCATGCGCGCATAGTCGATGTAGGCCTCGTCCGGCTTTCCATCGAGTTCGTACACCACAGCGGACAGAAAATGGCCGAGTCCGCCGGCCCGATACTCCTTCTTGTAGAGCGCTTCTTCGCTCTCGAGCAGAGCGTTGGCGCGCTTGGTCTCGACCCGTGCGCCGTCGAGATCTCCGCGCGCGAGACGCGCAGCGGCCGAACACGCATGCAGCAGCGCGCGCTCGTAGCCCTCGCCGACGTAGTGCTCTGCGCCTTCGTTCAGCGTCCAGGTGAGCAGCCAGTCCTCGAGGTTGCCAGCCGAGAGCAGCGCCTCGTTCTCGACCTCCTCGACGACGCTCATCGCACGCTCGAATTGTCGAATCGCGTCGTCCCAGCGACCGTCCGCGAGCGCGACGGTGCCCGCCTCCGCACCCGAGAGGAACTCGGAGCCGGTCGTCTTGCGGCTCGTGTAGGCGTCGTAGGCTTGGGACAGATGTCCTCGCTCGAACTCGGCGTACGCGAGTTCGGTGCGCTGCGGATAGGTCGCACAGGCGGCGGCCGAGAGACTCAGCACCACTGCGAGAATGGCGCGGCGCGCGCTGGAGAGCGGGTTCGAGGAG
>JBPPMG010000133.1:0-2068 GCA_051305935.1 Thermoanaerobaculia bacterium | reverse complement strand
CCTCCAGGCGCGCGATCCGATTCGCCTCATCGATCTCGACGGGCCGCAGACCGCGCAGCTCCTGGATCGGAACCCTCTTTGCGATCGTCTCGACGAGATCGGGCGCCCGCTCGCTCCGGGTCCAGTTCGCGTACGACGAGGTCCTGTCGAATGCGGCTCCGTCGTAATTCGCCTCGACGATGGCTCCGATCGCGACGCCTCCCGCGCGATGGCCGAAGATCCGGATGCGATCGCCGATCATCACCGGCACGCGCGCCTGTTCGCGATGGCTGTCGTGAGCCCGGCGGAAAAGGGGAACCCCGGCCGGAATCCGCCAGTCGGCTCCTCCCCGGATCTGAACCGTGTCGCCGCGCACCTCGGCCACCCTACCGTAGGTGTTCGTGACCGCGCCGATCTCCTCGAGCCAGGAGAGGAGAAGTGCGTACAGCTCCCGCTTCGGCATCGGCTCGCGCAGCGACGCCGCTGAAGCGAACGGCGCAGGCACGACCCCGTACTTGATTAGAAACGACTGCGCCGCCACCACCGGGTCGTCCGCGCGGACAGCGTCGAAGAAATAGGCGCGGTCCTCCGGAAGGGTGAGCGTCATCCCGGCTTTGTCCCACTCCCAGAGCGACGCCAGCCAGCGGAGGATATCCCCGCGGTTGCCGGAAGCAGGCGACCCTTCGATCGCCGGGCCGCCCGAGATTCTCTGGACGGCTGCCGCGGCGGCGGCAGCGTCCTTCGCGGTCGCGGCGCCGTCGGCGGCCGTGGCCCCCGCCAGGCTGGCGAAGATCGCGGCCCGCGCACTCGTCTCGTCGGTGATGCCTCCCTCACTACGCCCTTGCAGTTCCGCCATCTCGAGCTCGACGCAACGGACGTGCTTGAGGTACGGGTCATCCCTTCCCGGGAACATCGTCGCGACGTCCGATGTCTCGCCTCCGCACGTCGAGGTGAAGAGCGCATCGATCGGCTTCCCCTCCCACGCCATGACCAGACCCGCCGTCTCCGCGATCGCGCGATCGCTCAGCTTCTCCTCGATCGACGCGCCGCTGTACACCTGACACGCGGCAGTCGGGCAGATGTCGTAGCCTTCATCGCGGTATTCGCCGAGTCTGCGGGCGGCGTAGGTTCGAGCGGCGATCGCCTGGGCTTTCTGCGCCTCGAGCTCATCGTACACGCTCGGACCGAGCTCCCCGGGGACCACCCCGCGCAGGTAGTCTTCGAAGCTCACCTCGTTGATCAGGTTCAGCAGCCCTCGCTCGCTGATCCAGATACGCGCCCCTCCCCGATACGGTTTGCCCGCGATCGGTACCGTCTCGCCGATCGTCGGCTGGATGAGAACGGACTGCCCCGGAATCGTCGCCGTGGCGCCCTCGTCATCGATGAGCGTCAGCGCGCGGGTGAAGCTCGCCGTCGTCGGACGCCTCACCACCCAGAGCGGCGGCGCGTATCCCTGGCTGAGAAGCCGGTCGCGGGTCGGCTGACCCTCGGCGCTGCTGGCGAAGTCGCCGACGAGCACGCGCCACTTGCCGGCCGGATCGCGCACGACATCGACCTCTACGTCCACCATCCCTCGCACCCGCTCCGCCTCGGTGCGAGCCGCTGCCTCGGTGTCGAACGTCGCTACCCGCACCCCCCAACGGACTGGCTCGCCCGCGCGAGGCGCGCGGATCGTGAAGCCTCGCCGGATCATCCGGGGCCCCTCCTCCGTGCGGATGAACCACCCTCCCTCACGCCGCGGGAACGCGGCCTCGGAACTGTCAGTCTCCAGCCCGACCCGGATTTGAGGCGACTCGATCGGCGGGATCGTCCCCTCGAGGAGGAGCAGCGCCCGCTCCTGAGCGGCGGGGGTTGATCGTCCGTCGGCCGTCGCGCAGGAGATCGTGAAGAGAAAGAGAGAGCAGAGAACGAACAGGCGAATCGGTTTCATCGAGGCGACTCCAGACCGCCGCGATCAGTCGAAGAGGCGCGCGAGGCGCGCGACCCCCTCGCGCATGCGGTCGTCCGGTTCTTTTGCAAAAGTCAGGCGCATGCTGTTCCGCCCCGACCCGTCGACGAAAAACGCCGAGCCGGGAACGTAGGCCACCCC
>JBPPMG010000082.1:0-17134 GCA_051305935.1 Thermoanaerobaculia bacterium | reverse complement strand
GGCTGTAAGGCCGGCTCGTCGACTCCGTGCATCGCCGGGGAGAACTTCTCGTTCAAGGTCGAGACCTTCGGCTACACCATTCAGCCGTCTTGCGATTCCTTCGCGTGGAAGTTCGGTGACGGCGGCACGGCGGGCGGCCAGACATCGGCGCACGCCTACGAGGCAGGGAACTTCAATGTCGAGCTCAAGGTCACGAACAACGCCGGGTCAGTGACGACGACGGCGCCGCTCACGGTCGGCGCCGGCACCTGCAATTCGCCGTCGACCGACATTAAGCTCACCTGGCTTGGCCTCAGCTCCGGCTGCGACCAGACGAAGACCTGCACGCCGGGCGAGCGGATTCGCTTCTTCCTGTCGAGCGCGAGCGGCTACCAGCTGCAGACGTGCGACGCGGTGTCGTGGGACTTCGGCGACGGTCAGACGTCGAACACGAAGGCGACGTTGATCGAGCACACCTACGCGTCGAACGGCCCGTTCCTCGTCGGCATCGCCGTCGCGAACAGCAAGGGAACGGTCACCGACGCCAAGACGCTGTCGTTCGTGTCGCTGCCGAAGCCTGTGGTGTCGATCGAAGCGAGCGGCAACTCGGGCAAGCCGGGCGATACGCTGTCGTTCGTCGGAACCGCGCAGTCTAGCTCGACCCTCACGGGTCACCTCTGGCGTGTCTCGAGAGTCGTGGGAGGCTCGAACCAGGTCGTGCGCACGGTTGCGAACGAAGGGAGCATCTCCCACATGTTCGACGTCGAAGGCGACTACCGCGTCGAGTACACGGCCTCCAACGCCGGCGGCTCGTCGGATCCCGCGGTGGCAAACGTCAAGATCTCCAACGCGAACCAGTTTGCGTTCCTTCTTCCGGTCGTCGCGCATCTCGACGGTCAGAACGACACGAAGTGGCGCACCGACCTGCAGATTTACAACACTGACCCGGCGAACGCGCCCATCAGTCTCGAGTTCGAGTTCCGCGGCGGTTCGACGCAGTTCACGAAGACGATCGTGTTGAGCGCCTCGACCATGGTCTACGAGGACTTCCTCAGCGTGCTCGTCGCACCCTTCGCGCTCGACGATGCCGGTCCGGTCATCGTCCGCGGCTCCGGCGCGAGCCTGCCGCAGATGTGGACCCGCACCTACACGGTCGACGCGTCGGGGATCGGAAGTTACGGTCAGCTCATTCCGGCAGTTCGCCTCGACACGTCGCCGCAGTCCAGCGAAGCCCCGGGCTCGTACGTCGTGCCGGGTCTCGAGATCTCTTCGCGCTATCGCACGAACCTCGGGCTCGTCAATCCCTCGAACCAGACGGTTCAGGCGACGGTCACCGTCGCGGACGACTCGATGCTCGGATTCCCGATCGGGCAGTTCACGATCGACATCGGCCCGTACGCGCTCACGCAGATCGGCAATCTAGCCGACCGCGTGACGCAACTCCGCGATGGCAAACCGTTCAGTATCCGCATCGCGACGGTCGGCAATGCGTCACTCGTGGTCTACGGTTCGATGATCGACCAGACGAGCAACGATCCGGTCTACATCCCCGGAATCCACGAAAGCACGCAGGCCGGCGCGGAGAAGCGGATTCAGGTCGTTCCGGGTGCAGGACACATCGTGCAGGGGAACGACACGTGGCGCAGCGACGTGGTCGTCTACAACGCCGACACCGTTCCGGTGAGGTTCAACCTGAGCTACTTCGACTCGGCAGGGCAGAAGGTCGCCGAGGCGGTCGAACAGGCACTCGGTCCGGGAGCCTTCATGCGGGTGGAAGACGTACTCCGCTGGCCGCTTCTCGACAAGACGCCGCCCGACTCGTTCGGCATGATCAAGATCGAGACGATCGGCACCGGGATCGTCCGCTATCCGATCGTTCTCGAACGGACGTACAAGGATCGTGGCGAACTGGGCACGTTCGGCCAGGGCATTCCGGGCATCTCTCCGGACCGGCCTAACGTCGAGCTGGGCAAGCCGGCGTTCATCGCCGGTGTCCGGAGTGACACGTCGTTCTATACGAACCTCGGCCTGGTCGCCGTCGGAAACGAGCCTTCGAAGGTGAAGGTATCGCTCCTCGACGGGACGAGCGGCCTGGTCGTCGGGACCTGGGAGTACGTGCCGGCCGGAGCGTCCGCGCCGGTGGCGATCGCTCCGAATCAGTCGATCATCGCGGCGAACATCATCCGGGCGCTGAGCCCCACCGCGACGCAGGGAACGCTGAAGATCGAAGTGATGGAAGGCGGTCCGGTCTGGGCCTACGCGTCGGTCATCGCCGCCGCGGATCCCTCGTGCAACTGCACGCTGCCGAACCACACGTTCGATCCGGAGTACATCCCCGCGGTCCGATCGGGCGATTAGGGTCCGCGCACATCGCTGTAAACACAAAGAGGCGGGCCTTCGGGCCCGCCTCGCTGTTTTTGCCTTTACGAGTCAGTCCGTACAGGCGCCGTCATTCCGAGCGCAGCGAGGAATCTTCTAAACGATTGACCTGAGCGATTCCTCAGCGACCACTCGTGGCGACGCGCCGATTCACTGCTGCGGAAGCGGTCAAGAAACGTTTTGCAGATTCCTCGCTCCGCTTCGGAATGACACCTGTCGGCGGCGCACGTCCTGAGCTTTAGGCCGTTGGGCCGGCCAGCAACGCGAGGCCATCGGCTTCAACCACCAACGTACGTGCGTGGCACCCTGTGGCCGACGCCACAGAGGATCTCGTAGGAGATCGTGCCGCACCGTTTGGCGAGCTCCTCGGCGGTGATGGTCTCGCTTCCCTGCCTGCCGAGCAGGACCACCTCGTCGCCGAGGGCCGCTCCCGCGACGTCCGTGACGTCCACGGTCACGAGGTCCATCGACACGCGGCCCACGATCGGCGCCCTCTGGCCGCGGACGAGCACGTCCGCGTTGTTCGAGAGCAGGTACGGATACCCGTCGGCATAGCCGACCGGTACCGTCGCGATGTCGCACTCGCGCGGAGTCGTCCACGTAGCGCCGTAGCCGATCGGCGATCCGGGCTCCATCCGCTTCATACGGGCGATCTTCGTCGTCCAGCGCATCACCGGCTCGAGGCCGCTCTTCACGGAGTCGAGCGGCTCGCCGCCGACGAGGAGCATGCCGACGCGCACGAAGTTGCCGGGATCGACGATCGAGCGCAACGTGGCCGCGCTGTTGGCCATGTGGTCGAGGGGAGCGTGAACCCCGAGCTCGCGAAGGCGCTCCGACATCTGGCGGAATCGAGAGACCTGGCGTGCGGTGTGTGGGCTGTCCGGCTCGGAGGCGGTCGAGAAATGCGAGTAAAGGGCATCCAGCTGCACGAACGGGGCGTGGGTGATGATTGCCGCAGCTTCGGTGAGGTCGCGCTCCACGAGCCCCATACGCCCCATTCCGGAGTCGAGCTTCAGGTGGACGCGGACCGGCCGGCGACGTTTCGTCGCCACGGCGGCGACCGACTCGAGCATTTCCGGGCCGGTGATGCCCAGGGCCATCTCGTACTCGGCTGCGAGCTCGATCTGGTCGGGTGTGAGCGGCCCGAGGACGAGAATCGGGATGTCGACGGCGGCCTCGTGCAGCTTCATCGCTTCCTCGAGGAGCGAGACCGCGATCATCGCGACGTGGTGCTGCGAGCAGGCGCGTGCCAGTTGGACTGCGCCGTGCCCGTAGCCGTCGGCTTTCAGGACGGCGATCAGGCGCGAGCCGGGCGGAAGCATCGCCCGGACTGCATCGACGTTGCGCACGAACGCCGCGAGGTCGACCTCGACTACGGTGGGGCGCCAGTGGATCTCGAGGTCAGCAGCCGAAGACATTGAGGTTCTGTCCGTTGATTGCCGCGGCGCGGCGCGATGCAAGAAATAGAATCGTCTCCGCGACCTCTCCGGCCGACATGTCGGGCGCGAGCGAGGGCGCCACGCGCCGGAGCATCGGGGTATCGACCGATCCGGGGCTCACGCAGTTCACGCGCACGCCGGTGCCCCGCAACTCGGCGGCGAGCGTTTCGGTCAGCGCGATGAGCGCGGCCTTCGACGCTCCGTACGCCGTGAAGCCGGGAAACTTCTGAGGTCCGGGTACCCCGGAAATCGACGCGACGTTGACGATCGTCCCGCATCCCGCGGCGATCATCGACGGAAGCACGCGTCTCGACGAAAGAAACGCCGCGCGAACATTCACCGCGAAGTGCCGGTCCCAGCTGGAGAGCTCCATCTCGTCGAGACGGGCGGGCTCGATGTGTCCCGCGTTGTTGACGAGAATCGTGACGGGGCCAAGCTGCGCGGCCGCGGTGCCCAGCGCCGCGTCGAGGGAATCGGGTTGCTCGAGATCGCCGGGAACGGCGAGAATCGCGCCCCCCGACTCCGCAGCAAGCTGCGCGAGCGACGATGCGTTGCGTGCGAGCGCTGCTACTTTCGCCCCGCTTCGGGCAAGCAGGAGGGCCGCCGCGCGGCCGATTCCACTCGACGCGCCCGTGACGAACGCGATCTGTCCCGCAAGCTCCGCCTCGCCGCGCTGCTGATTCATCCCGCGCATTGTACTTGGTTCAAGACCGCGCGCTCCGCGCCGGCTCATCGATCCTTGGACGCGCCGGTGCGCCTCCCCGTAGAATCTCCCGGAATGGCTGAACCCGTAGTCGTTGCCGACAGGCTCTCGAAGTCGTACCAGATCTACGAAGATCCCGCGGACCGCATCGTGGAGCTCGTGACGTTCCGGTCGCGGCACCGGAGTTTCCCGGCGCTGGCGGACGTGTCCTTCGAAGTCGCCGACGGCGAGTCGCTTGGAGTCGTCGGGCAGAACGGCGCGGGTAAGAGCACGCTTCTGAAGCTTCTCGCCGGCGTCGTCAAACCGACCTCGGGCAGGCTGCGAACGCGAGGGACCGTCGCATCGATCCTCGAGCTCGGCGCGGGGTTCCACCCGGAGTTCAGCGGCCGCGACAATGCCTCTCTCAACGCGGCGATCCTCGGTCTCGGCCCCGTCGAACTGCGCGAGAAACTTCCGCGCATTTTCGAATTCTCGGAGCTGGGCCCTTTCCTTGACCGTCCTGTGCGCACCTACTCGTCCGGCATGCACATGCGGCTCGCCTTTTCCGTCGCGGTCATGGTCGATCCCGCCGTGCTCATCGTCGACGAGGCGCTTGCGGTCGGGGATGGCCACTTTCAGAAGAAATGCGTCGATCGAATCCGGCAGCTGCAGCGCTCCGGAACGACGATCCTCTTCTGCTCGCACAGCCACTACATGGTGACGACGCTCTGCCACCGCACGCTCTGGCTCGACGCGGGTCGTGTGAAAGGGCTTGGCAACTCGGCTGACGTGGTTCACGAATACGAGGCGTTCCTCCTCGAGAAGAGCCGTCGCGTCGCGCAGCCTTCTCCGAAAGTGGCCGGCATCGCAAGCGACGTGACGATCGAAGACATCGAAGTCGTCGACGCGGCAGGGGCAAGGCTCGAAACTCTTCGCGACCGGGAGAGTCTTCGCGTTCGGGCTCGTGTGCGCGCCGTGCGATCGGGCGTACCGTTTCGTCTTTCGGTGGCCGTGGTGCGCGCGGCCGACGAGTTGCGCTGCTGCGCGGTTCGAACCGCGAGTGACGCCCCGCTCGACGGCCCGGGCTCATGGGAGGTCGAGGTCGACCTTCACGATCTGAGGCTCGCGCGGGGAGATTACGGAGTGGTGGTTTTCGCCGAGACGCCCGACGGGATGATGCTTCTCGACCGGCTCGACAGGTTGCGGGCATTTCGTGTCGGTGGCAGCCGCTGGGAAGTCGGCGTCATGCGCATCGGGCACGAGTGGATCGGCACGGGTTTGCCGCCGAAAGGAAGCAGCTCGGCGTGACGGTCTTCTACATCTCGACCGGAATGCCTGCCGAGGCGGTGCTCTTCGTGGGCAGCATCGTCAGGGCGCTCGACGGCGTCGTGCCCTTGTCGATTCTCGAGGAAGAGCCTGTCGATCTCGTCGAGCGCGATCCAGCGCTCGCGAAGCTGCGCGAGGACGCGGCCGGCGAGGCGCGCGCGTCGTCGCGCGTCGTCATCTGGGAAGGGTGCGAGCCGCCGTCGGGCGTTCGCTTCGGCGAGTGCTGGAATCTCGGGCCCGTCGGCGACGGATCGGGAGAGTTGCGGCTCGACTCGCCCCGCGGCCGTCATCGGTTTCCGTTCGTGATCTCGCCCGACATCGTGAAGGCGGGCGATCGTCTCGACTCCGACCGTCCGCGCATCCTGGTCCCGCTCTCGCCCGGTGACGCGAGGCGCGAGCGGATGACGCTGCGCGCGCTCGAGGAGCTCCGCCGCCGCGCGTGGCCGCACCTTCTCGTCGCGGTGGGTGCAGCGCCCGCGGACCTGCTGCGTTCGCTCGCTCCCGACGAGTGGTACGCGGAGCCGACGGCGTGCGAGCTCGGCGCGCTGCTGATGTCTTCGTCGGCCGTGCTCGATCTGTCCGACGAGTCGGTGCCGCCGTCGATCGTCGCGAGGCTTGCGCGCTGCCTCGGGACGCGCGTGGTCCTTCACGAGTCGAGCTCGCTCGCGCGTCCGTTCTCGCCGGAGGTCCGCGCGGCTCAGGAGTGGTCGCCCGACGCGTTCTGCGATCTGATCACGAGCCTGCCCGTCGGAGCGGACCAGGAGCTTCCGTGGGGGATGGAGTTCGAGGCGATCGCGGAAGACCTCGGCAGGATACTGACGCTTGGCTGACCTGACGCTCATCGTCGTGAACTATCGCTCGGCGGCGCTCTGCCGCAACGCGGTCGCGAGCGCGCGCGCGGCGAGCGCCGCGCCGCTCGAGGTCATCGTCGTCGACAACAGTCGCGATCGCGTGGAGGCCGATCTGCTCGCCTCCGTGGGGGCAGACACGTTGATCGTGGCGAACGAGAATCTCGGCTACGCACGCGGAGTCAACGAGGGAATGCGCGCCGCATCGGGCTCGAAGATCGTCGTGTCGAATCCGGATGTCGTGTTCGGCGCGCGGTGCATCGACCTGCTGGTGGAGCAGCTCGCCGGTCGCGTCGCCCTAACCGGGCCTCGGTTCAGCTGGGACGAGGCAGGCGAATGGCTGCTCCCCCCCACGGATGTTCTGACGGCGCGCTCGAAGTTCTCGGCGATCGTCGCGAAGAGGTCGGCTGCGTACGCCGCCCGTCGATCGCGGCTCCGTTTTATTCGGCGTCTCGAGTTCTGGCGATCTTCCGAGCCGCAGAGCGCCGCCGCGGTCTCGGGCGCGGTGATGGCAATCGAGCGATCGGCGCTGGAGCGAGTGGGCGGTTTCGACGGCCGGTATCGCCTCTACTACGAGGAGATCGATCTGATGCGCTCGCTCGCGCGCATGGGGTACGAGGTCCTTCACGTGCCGGCCGCGCGCTGTCATCACCTGTACGACCAGAGCGCGGCGAGCTCGCCGGAGCATCAGGTGAAGTTTGCCGAGTCGGAGTCGTACTACATGGCGAAGTGGCATCCCGGGTCGATGCCGCTGCTCGCGTTGCTCGACAGCGGTCGCCAGCCTTCGGTACCACCATCGTCGCCGCTGGCGCCGGGGGAGGCGATCCCGATCCAGGGGCCCCCGGGGACGCATGTCGTCGAGGTGTCGCCTCTCGAGTCATTCGACACGGCGGTGGGGCACTTTCCGCAGGGAGCGGAAGCCCGGCTGCCGTCGGAAATCTGGGAGCGATTTCACGGATCTGCCCTTTTCGTGCGCGTGGTCGAGCTGTCTTCGGGACGTGAGATCGCGCGAGGCAGGATGTCGAAGTCCAAGTAGAATCAGGTCAATGGACAGGCCGTCGGTCTCGATCGTCGTCCCTGCGTTCAACGAGGAGGCGCAGATCGCCGAGGCGATCGCGCGTATCGACGGCTACTTCGCCGCCACGGGGCTGCGGCACGAGATCATCGTCGTCGACGACGGTTCGACGGACGCCACGGTGGCCGTCGTCGAGTCTGCCGCGGCGCGCCACCAGTCGGTCAGGCTCCTCGTCTCCGAGGCGAACCAGGGAAAGGGGAGCGCGGTGCGACGCGGCGTGCAGGAGGCGCGAGGCGAGACGATCGCGTTCGTCGATGCGGACTTTCCGTACGAGACGCAGAATCTCGGCGACGCCGTCGCGCTCGTCCAGTCGGGAGTGGCCGAGATCGCGATCGGCTCGAGGACGGCGCGCGGGGCGACGGACGATCCGTCGTACTCGCTCTCGCGGCGTGTCTTCGGGAGGATCCTCTCGCTCGCGGTCCGCTCGTTCTTCGTCCGCCGGGGAATCTACGACGCGCAATGCGGCCTGAAGGCGTTCGACGCCTCCGCGGCGGCGGTGCTCTTCGGCGACTCGAAGCTCGCGGGCTTCGCGTTCGACGTGGAGATCCTCTACCTCGCGGACAAGTACGGCTACCGGATCGCGCGGGTCCCGGTCGAGGCGCGCCCGCATCAGCGGCGGCTGCGCGTGCCGAGGGAATCGCTGCGCATGGCGCGCGACCTATTGTCCGTGTGGCGAAACGACCGGCGCAGGCTCTATCGCCCGCCGCGCCGCTGCCCGGTCTGCTTTTCCGTCGAGGTCTGGACGGTCGCGCAGCTCGGCGAGCAGGTCGTGCGGGTCTGCCACCGCTGCCGCTGCCGCTTCCTCAGCTCCTTCGCGTCGTGGTATGACGACGAAGCGGCCCGCCCGCAACTGCCGGCGTCGCCTCCGCCGGCCGCCGCGTGGAAGCTCGAAGACCTGACCCCGTCGGAGCGTCGGATGCTGCCGCGGCGCGTCTCGCTCCTGCAGCGCTACGTCTCGCCCGGCGGCCGGGTGCTGGAGATCGGCGCGGGTGCCGGGCGGCTCGGCACGATGCTCTCCCGGGAGTTCGAGTACGTCGGCATCGAGCTGTCGGACCAGTCGTGCCGCGAGGCGCGCGCACGCGGCATCGAGGTTTACCGCTCGCGCCTCTCCTCGTTCGTCAACACCGGCGCGCCGTTCGACGCCGTGACGATGTTCCGCGTGTTCGAGAAGCTCGAAGATCCGCACGACGCGCTCGGTAAAGTGAGCGAGCTGCTTCGTCCCGGCGGCGTGCTCGCGATCGTCACTCCCGACACGGAGAGCGTGCTCGCACTGCTCTCCCGCGATCGGTGGTTTGCTTACGACGAGCCCGACGCCGTGATCTTCTACTCGCGCAGCGGGCTCGTCGAGCTGCTCGAGCGCTCGGGCTACGAGATCCTCTCGGCCTCGGCCGACATCGAGCATGCGACCCGCGACGAGATCATGGCCCGCGTCGGACGAATCGGGCATGTCTGGGGGATCGGGTCGCGTCTACTCGTACGCGCGCTTCCGAGCCCGTTCCCGGTGAACATCGGCGGGATCCGGATCGTCGCGCGACGGAGGGGCACCACGCCGTTCGCGACGAGGCCTCTCCGCGCGGCCGAGTCGTCGCACGCGCGTTAGGCTAATACAGGTCGCTGTCGCATGCGGTGTAGTAGAGCTCGCGCCGCAGGCGCTCCGCGGCGTCCTCGAGCACGAACGGCGTGCAGCCGAACCAGAGGTCGTTCGGCTCCTGCGAGAGCGTGAGCCCGAGCGCGTCCAACTCCCCGGCCCACCACGCGGGGCGCGCGGGAAACCAGCCTTCGACGTGTGTGGCACCGCGGCCGATCGGCGCGGCGAGCGCGTGTTCCAGCGCAAGGCCGGCGGCGTCCGCATGCCGCGGCGAGAAAAGCGCATCGCCCCAGATCAGCGTGTCGTCCCGCCGTCGGAAGGCCGCCCAGCCGACGAGGCGGCCCGCGCTCCGGAGCGTGATGATCTCGTACTTCCAGACGGGCGAGTCGAGGTAGCGCCACTGCAGGTACTGCCGGTCGCGCCGCACGAGCATCCCGTAGGATGGAGCCACGCGATGGAAGAACCGGTCGAACTCGGCGTCGACCGCGGTGGCGTGCGACACGGAGTATGCGTTCAACAGAGTCTTGCCGATGCGCGAGGCTCTCGTGGGGGGCCTGAGCGCGGCAACCTCCGCGCGGCGGAAGGGCGCGGGCTCCACGGGGTGGACCTCGATGAATCCGAACGACATCTTCCGGCTGTTCCCGGTGACCCAGCCGTAGTTGAACGCGACCTTCCCGACACAGCGCGTCGCAAAGAAATGCTTCGCCGTGCGAACGAGCAGGCTGGTGTGTCCGCGACCGACGTTGCGAATCCGCATTGCGGTCATGTTGTCGCCGATCTGGTGGGCGCAGAGACCGTCGATCGTTGCGTCCGTGCTCGAGAGCGGCACCGGGTAGCCGGCGTATTGCGCGACGAGCTGGGCGTCACCGTCGAACGCCATGCTGATCGCGTGGCGGCCGAAGGGATTCTCCTCGAACTCCCAACTCCAGTGCTCGACGGGGCGTCGGTGAAAGAAGCTGGTCTCGAACAGATCGAGAATCTGCGCTTCGTCGCCCGGGGCGTAGCCTCGAATCAGGTAGCCGTCGTGTCGCGCGGCGACGAGAAGCGAGTCCCCGTCCGCGTGATCGAGCCAGCGAGGCGGCGCGAGAATCGAGTACCCGGCCTCGGAGAGGGTCTGCACGACGTGCGCCACGCCCGCTCCTTCCAGGAGTCGCGCGCCGCAGGCCGTAGCACACGACACGACGACGACTCCTTTGGCCTTCAGGCGGCGGGGAGCTTCATCGAGGAGATTTCGAGTGGCTGTCCCGGGAACGAGGATGATGGCATCGAGGTCGCCCTCCGCACCTGCGACGAACGCCGCGTCGTCGTCGTAGCAGGCGACGGGAGTCGTGTCCGCGATTTCGCGCGCGAGGGCGGCATCGACACCGACCGACACGACGCGTCCGTCGCGCGGCAGATACTTCGCGATCTTCTGGCGGCTTTCCATCGATTTTCGGCCCGCGATCGGGTACAACGTGCGTTGCCCCCCGCGCGGCAACGAATAGGATACTCGTGGACCCTCAGACGAGCCATGCAGAGACGGAGATCGACGGCGCGGTCGCCCGTGCGATCTCGCGCAGATACGAATCGCGTTTTCTCCAGGGCTACGTGAAGTCGAAGGTTGCGAGCGACCCCGTCTATCGTGCGGTCCTCGCGCGGCTTCGCTCCGTTCCCGGCCCGCTGCTGGACGTCGGTTGCGGCATCGGCCTGCTGGGACAGATCGTGCGGGAGTGCGGGCTTTCGCTCGAGGTCGTCGGTGTCGATTTCGACGAGCGAAAGATCGACGCGGCGCGGCGCGCGACCGCAGGAATCGGGGGGCTTCGCTTCGAGCTCGGTGACGCGCGGCAGCGGCTCGAGTTCGCTGGAAGCGTCGTGCTGCTCGACCTGCTCCATTACGTCCGTGACGAGGAGCAGCGCGCGATTCTGCTGAACGCCGCGTCGTACGCGCGTCCGGGCGACGTAGTGATCATCCGCGATTGCATCAACGATGGTAGCTGGCGCTACCGGGCGACCTGGCTGGAGGAGACGCTGGCGACGTCGATCGGATGGCTTCGGGGAGAGCGGTTGAACTTTCCGACCGCCGAAGCTGTCTGCGCCGTGTTCCGGGAGCGGGGCTTCGACGAGGAGATCGTCCCGCTCTGGGGGCGCACGCCGTTCAACAACCACCTGCTGACGTTCCGCAAACGCTGATTCCGGCGCTCAGGAGCGCGGCAGCAGGGATTCTGCAGGCGGGATGACGCAGCGCAGCCCGCGAGCGCCGAGCCCCTCGAGAATTCGCTCGATGCAGCGCGCGCTGGCGAGCCTTCCGTCGGAGCCGAGGACGCCCTGGTGGAGCAAGATGATTGCGCCGGGCCTCGCGTCGCGCAGCACGCGCTCGACGGTTGCATCGACATCGAAACCGTCGACGCCGTCGAAGCCGCGGGCGCTCCACGCGACGAGCGTCATGCCGCGCGCGTCGAGGGCCGGATGGACGAAGGGGTTCTTCATGCCGACTGGCGCGCGGAAGAGAGACGGGGGAGCGCCGAGGATCGACGCGATCGCGGCGTTGCAGCGATCGATCTCGCTGCGGATTTCGTTAGGCGGGAGGCACCAGAAGGTCGCGCTGGGATGGTCGTGCGAATGATTCGCCACGCCGTGCCCTCCCTCCGAGATGGCGCGAATCAGCGCAGGATTCTCGAGCGCCCGCGATCCCTTGACGAAGAACGTCGCCGTTGCCGAGTGCCGCGAGAGCGCGTCGAGGATCTCCGTCGTGTCACGCGGATCGGGGCCGTCGTCGATCGTGAGCCAGACCTCGTTCCCCTGCGTCGCAAACGTCGTGGCGACCGGGCCGAGCCATTGCGATCGCGCGCGGAGCGTAGGGTAGAGCAGCAGCATGTGCGACGCGAAGAGGACGCCGATCGCGAGCGGGATCGATGTGCTCCAGAGCGCGATCGCCGCGATCGGAGCAACGGCGGCGATAGCGAGGATCGCGCGTCTCATGACTCCTGCGAAACCTCCCGCTCGAAGCGATCGACCCGTTCGCTCGCCACCCGGAGTGCGACCGCGCAGAACGCGTTGATGCCGACGAGGGCGAGCCACGCCGCGCCGAGCCAGGCCGTCCTCCACTCGTACGCAATCGAACACGCCGCGAGCGCGATCATCAGCGAATGGATGGCCGGGCCCTGCAGCCGGATCGCCGGAACATCCAGTCCCGTCAACCTGCGCAGGCCGAACGCCAGGAACGCGACAGCGAAGACGATGGCGTCCCATGCGAGAGTCGCCACGGGCGGCAGCACGATCGCGAGGAGCGGTGCGGTCACCCACGGCCAGCGCAGCCCCGCGACGAGCGCGACGAAGAGATGGACGCAAGGGACCGCGACCAGCGCGCACGAAAGCGCGTATGCCTCCAGCGGATGCTGCTCGCGGTGGTGTTCGAGCAGAACTGCGGCCGACGGCTTTCGCCTCGAGGCCAGCGCCATCGACAGGCCTAACATCCTGAAGATCGCGAGGCTGAACCGCGACGGGAGCCACTCCTCGGCCAACGATCGGTCACGGACGTTCTGCATGGACGCTCACCGCCTCGAATGTGAACCACTGGTACCAGTGCTCCCTGACCGTCGTTTCGAGCACTCCGGCCCACTCTGCCATCGCCGTGGCGATGGCCTGCTCTTTCGAGCCCTTCGTTCTCGCGCACGTGATCGGGGGCGCGGCGATTACCCGGTATCGCCTTCGCCCGGCGCGCATGACGAACACCGGGAAGATCTGCGCGCGCGTCGCCATCGCCAGCGCGAACGGGCCGGCGGGCAGGTCGATCAGCTTTCCGAACAGCGGTGCGGGCCGCGAGGTGACTCCCGGGAGCGCGCGATCGCCCTGGATCGCGACGACCTCGCCCCGCCCGATCGCTTCGACGAGCTCGAATGCGAGCGTCTCCGGCGTGACGTTGTAATGGACCTTGATTCGATCGCTGAGTTTCTTCTGCTGCTCGAGAGCAAACTCCTGCGTCTCGGGCTCGTGCTCGGGGGCCCTGACGGTGGAGAGCGTGCGCTCGACCCGCCTCGCGAAGATGAACGAGCCGATGTCGTAATTCCCCATGTGCGCCGTCAGCAGGATCGCGTTCTGTCCGGGATCGGAGATCGCGTCGAGGTTTTCCCCTCCGCGGATCTCCCAGTCGAAGCCGATGTCCGTCGACTGGAACCGCGCCGAGTCGGCGATCGTCCACGCGAAATTCTGGAAGACGAGGTAAGCGCGGAAGAAGTTCGCGACGCGGCTCGATCCCGGAAGGATGTGGCCGAGGTTCGACATCACTCCGCGGCGCCCCTCGGCCCATAGAGCGAAGAAGAAGAACGACCAGAGCCACATCGTCGCCGCATCGAGTGGTGCAGGCATGTTCTTCACTGCCCAGGCGAGGAAGTGGCGCCAGAAGACCCCGTGGGGATGAAAGCGGTGGAGGCGTTCGCGGATTGTCACCGTTTCATCATCTCCTCGAGCGTGGACCGCCGCAGCCCCAGCCCCTTCTCGATCTCAGCGAACAGCGCCGAGCCGAAGAGGTCGGCATCGCCGTGGTATGTCGGGACGACGAGAGGAGCGAACTTCCCGAGGATCTCGGCGTCGCTCCGCCTGCGCATGGCCTGGACCGCGGCACGTTTTCTCATGAGGTTGTGCTGATTCGAAAAGAACCAGTGCGTCGCGCGAAACTGCATCGTCGCCAGCGGGTCCGAGATGACCGGACCCCTGTGATAGCCGAACTTCGCGAGGAGCCGGTCGAGCAGTGATGCTGCCGCGCCGCTCGCGTGAGCGGTTTCGCCGAACGCGGGACGACGTAGCGGCTCGGTGCCGGGGTTCCGGTCGACCGTGTAACGGTGCATGCGATGGAGCAGCGTGAGGAAGATCGGCCCTGCCATCTTCTGCAGGTGCTCGTCGTCGTAGTTCTTGAACGCGGTCTGGAGGGCGTTGCGCTCGAAGAGCACGCCGCGCTCGAAGTTGCCGAGTCGATTGCTCGTGGCGGAAGAGCGGTGACGCACGGTGGCGCGCGGCTCCCAGGTGACGCGCCAGCCTGCGAGCCATGCGCGCCAGCCGAAGTCGACATCCTCGAGATAGGCGAAGAAGTCGTCGTCGAAGCCGCCGAGTTTTTCCCACGCGTCGCGGCGCACGATCATGTTGCCGCCGCAGGCGAAGAGCAGCTCGCTGCCGCCCGGCCTCTCGGGGACCTCGCCGATCGGCCGGCGGAAGCCGGGCTGGAACGCGTGGCCGTCGAAGGTCATGGCGCCTTCGACGAAGTCGATGAGCTCTCCGTCGTAGTCGACGATCCGTCCCGCGAGCGCGGCGACGTCGTCGTCAGCCTTCGCGAGGCCATCGACGAGCGCCTCGAGCCAGCCATCCTCGGGCAGCGCGTCGTTGTTCAGGAACACGAGCGCCTCGGCGTCGGAGAGCTCGGCCCCGGCCGCGATCCCGCCCGTGAAGCCGCGGTTCTCCGCGAGGCCGACGAGGCGGACTCGCTCGCCGCGACGGACGACCTCTTCGTGCGTCCCGTCGGTCGAGCCATTGTCGACGACCGTCACGCGGACGCCGGGGACCTGGCGCGATCCGCCGCCGATCTGCGCGAGGGTCGCGTCGACCGCGCGCAGCGTGTCGTCGCGGCCGTTCCAGCTCACGATGATGACGTCGGCGAGTGGGCGGCTCACGTGCGGCCTCCGAGCCGTCTCCGGATTCTGTCGAGCACGCTCGACGGAGCGGTCGCAATCGCGGCCGACGGGCCTTCGGTCGAGAAGAGCTCTTTCGCCGAGTCGATCTCCGGATGTTTGCAGAACTCGAGAAGAGGCGCGACCGTGCGCGCCCACTGGTTATCGCGCGCGAACTCCGACGCCCCCGCGACCATTGCCGCAACACGGTCGCCGTCCGAGAGAAGATTCACGATCGCCTCCGCGAAAGGCTCGGGGGCTTCCGAATCGACGACGATCCCCGCTCGATGGCGGAGCACGATCTCGTCGGTGCCGCGGCCCGGGCTGGTGATCACGGGGAGCCCCGCCCAGAGGTAATCGAGAATGCGCGTGCGCATCGCGAGGTCGGTCTCGAGCGTTCGCGGGAAGGTGAGGATCGACGCGGCGAAGCGATCGAAGAACGCGGCCCGATGCTCGTACGGCGTCCAGCCTTCGAACTTCACGAAGGCCCCGTATCCCTGCTTCGCGACGTGTCGCTCCGCCTCGGCCGCCATGCTCTGCGGGGTGATCGAAGCGTTAGGGTGACGATTGAAGGAAATCGTGAGCCCAGGGATCTGCTCGCGCGCGATCGCGACCGCGTCGATGGCGGTGCGCGGCTCGTACCAGTCGTAGATGCCGCCGAAGAGCAGCGCGGGCTGGTCGAGGCGGCGCGGCGGAACGTCGCGCGGCGGCGGCACGCCGAACGGCGCGACGGCGATGAGGTGTCCAGCGTTCTGGTCGTCGCCGTAGGCGACTGGATTCAGCCGGCCCAGGCTCACGAGCATGCCGAGATAGAAGAAACGTTGCGCCTCCGAGGCGCAAAGAAAGAAGTCGCCGTGACGAAGCGAGCGGAGCAGTGTCGCGTGATCGTGGAGGAAGACCTGTTCGCCGCGCTCGTCGAAGTAGTGGAGGTTCTCGACGATGTACGGGTCGTAGAGGTCGACCACGAGCGGGATCGGCGCGGCGTGCGCGACGAACTCGTTCGCGACGTGTCCCTGGAGCACGGCCACGTCGCTCGTGCGGCTCGCATCGCGGATCGCCGCAGGCGAGGCGGGGCCCGCGGCGCAGCCTTCGACGGCGCCGCCGTCGGCGCTGAGCATCGTCACCGAGTGGCCGTCGGCGAGCAGCGCGCGGGCGAACTCGAGGAAGCGGATGCCAACCCCGGCCGGCTGGCCGTGGCCGAGAGGCTCGGGGCAGAGGAGGAGGACCCGGCTCATCCGCGACCTGTCAGTCTCCCGAGCAGCTCGTGCAGCTTCCAGGCCTTCGAGCGATGAATCGCGTCGATGACGCCGCCCAGGCGCTCGATCTCACCGAAGAGATCGGCGATGACCTTCGATTGGTTCTCGACCGCGGCGCGGTGCTCGTCAATCATTCCGTGAAGCGAGACGCACTCGCCGTTGCGGCGCTGGAGCTCTTCGTCGCGTGCGCGAAGCTCTGCTTCGACCTTCCCTCGAGCTTCCGCCTGCTCGGCCATGAGTCGTCCGAGCCGCCGCGTCTCGGCGTCGAGCTTCTTCTCGAAGGCCGCGCGGTCGTTCTGGCGAAGCGCCTGCTCGTCCTGGTAGAGCGCGTGCTGCCGTCCGATCTCGTCGAGCAGGTGGTTCTTCTCCCGCTCGAGGCGCGTCGTCTCGTTGTCTCGGAGACGCGCGACACCTTCGTACTCGACGGCGCGCGATACGAGGTCGAGCATCCGGCGCTTCTGGAGCTCGAAGGCGTTGGCGACGGCGTCATCGGTCAAGCTGGCCCGATGCTTTTTCCAGACCGCGAGTTTCGCTTTGCGAAATGCGGGCGACCCTTCCGGCGCGCCGACGACGAGGGAGCCGCTCGCCGGGAAGTGCCGGATCTCGCAGGTTACGCGCGGAATCCGCTGAAACGCGCCGAGCCGGGAGAGCCGGATCAGAAAGTCCCAATCCTCGAACAGATCGAAGGCCGGATCGAAGCCGCCGACGGCGAGGTAGTTGGCCCGCGTGACCAGGAGCGTGGGAAGCGGGACGAAGTTGTCGACGAGAAGCAGATTCGCGTCGAAGTCCTGCGTGTACTGGCGCAGACGGAATCGTTCGATCCAGGTGCCGTCCGCTCCTCGCTCCATGAAGACCGACAGGGCATCGGAATAGAACGCCGGGCTCGAGCCGGTCGACGCGGCCGTGGCGAGCGTTTCCAGATGCTC
>JBPPMG010000063.1:0-2213 GCA_051305935.1 Thermoanaerobaculia bacterium | reverse complement strand
TTCAAGGACTTCAACGACGAGTTCGGTCATCAGCGTGGCGATCTCTGCCTCCGGCAGATCGCGTTTGCGATCGTCGCCGCGGCGCGCCGTGCGGGCGACATCGTCGCGCGCTACGGAGGTGATGAGTTCGGCGCGATCCTCGCCTCGACGTCACGTGCGAATGCCGAGGCGATCGCCGAGAATGCGCGCGCGGCCGTCGATAACCTGAAAATCCTCTGCAAGTCGGGCAGGCAGGTCACGTTGAGCATCGGCGTCGCCACGGCCCACCCCGAGACAGGCGGGTCGGAAGAAGCACTCGTTTCCGCGGCCGACGCCGCGCTCTACCGGGCGAAGAACAACGGCCGGAACCGCGTCGACTCGAACGATGTCGAGGTCTGATCACCGGGCGAACGCCGAATCGTCAGATTCCTTGTCTTCGCTCTCAGGGAAGGATCTTCTCAGCCGATGGGTCGTAGTAGCGCACCGATAGAAAGCCGAGACCCTGCCGTCCGAAGCTGTCGTCGTGTTTCGTCGAGAGAACGAGCATCACGTTAGGCATGTGCTTGTCGAAGAGAATGACTCCTCCGCTCATCTCGCTGCCCTTCCCGAGCGCGGCTTCGAGGGCCTCGACCCGCTCGACACCCGCGCTTCTGACCGACGGAATGAAGTCGACGAACTCGAAGCGCAGCGACTGCAGGTGATCCTCGACAAAGCCGAGCGTCAGTGTCTTGTTTTCCGCGTAACGGACGACGAGCAGCCGGGGATACTTGCCGGGTGTGGTCTCCAGCCCCGCTTCTTCGATTCTCTTCTCCACGTCCGCGCGCGCCATTCCGATCTCGAGCCGAAACGCCGCGGGCTCCATCCACGACGTCTTCGCGCTCGACGGGAAGGCGCCGGTGACGAGAAGCGCGAGGACGAGCGGAATGATCTGCATCAGTGCACGACCGCCGAGCTCGTCGTCTCGAGGTGGGAACGCGCGATCGAAACGGCCTGACGAACGCGCCGCGCGACCTCATCCCACTTCTTCTCTCGCACCACCTCCGGCGGTGCGAGGCACCCACCGAGGTTGACCGCGATCGCACCCGCCTCGAGGTAGCTCGAGATCTCCTCGAGATCGATCGGTCCACCCGCGATCATTGGAATGCCGCGGATCGGCTGGCGGATCGCGCGGATATAACCGGCTCCGCCGACATGTCTCGCCGGGTAGATCTTGGTCGCACCCGCTCCCGCTTCCCACGCGTGGATGATCTCGGTCGCGGTCAGTGCGCCCGCGACGCAAAGCAGGTCGTGTTCCATCGCGTAGTCGATCAGGCGAAGATCCGTGTGCGGCGAAACGATGATCTCCGCACCCGCTCGTCTCGCCGCGGCCGCCTCGTCGTTGGTACGGACCGTCCCCGCCGCCACGACGATTCCACGGCCACCATAACGTTCGCGCGTCTTCTCGATGAGCGGGATCGCGTCGGGCGTCGTCATCGTGATCTCGATCAACGTCATCTCGTTCTCTGCGACGCAGCGCACCAGCTCCCATGCGCTCGACGCCGAGTCCTCGCGGATCACCGCGACGATTCCCTGCTGCCTGACGTGCCCGAACAGTTCTTCCGCGCGCTTCATACGCTTAGCGTAGTTGAGAAACGGGAAATGACAAATGACAAAACGGCGACATCACTCCGTCGGTCCCGACTCCATCGGTTAGAATGCGTCGACGTCATCACGAAAGGGACCCGACTGATGAAGAAGATTCTGCTTGCCTCGCTCGTCCTCCTGCTCACGGCTCCGCTCTTCGCGCAGGGCCGCTCGTTCGACGTCATGGGGTTCGTCACCTACGTGGATCTGAGCGGCGGCGACGTCATCCTCGGCGACGGATCCACGACGGACCTCAACTTCGATACCGACCAGGGCTATGGCGTCGGGATCAACATCTTCCTCACGCGCAGGCTCTCGGCGGAGATCACCGCGTCGGAGATCAAGCCGGAAGGGCGCGTTTCGTCGAACGGCCAGCTGAGCGACACGCAACTCGACATGCTTCCGATCACCGCGGTCGCCCAGTACCACTTCAACCCCGAGGGTAAGCTCGATCCCTACGTCGGGATGGGCATCGCCTATCTCATTTTTAACGATTTCTCGAGCCGGGATCCCGAACTCGATCTGAGCGGGGTCGACATCCGCAACGATTACGGTGCGGTCTTCAACGCCGGGCTCTCGTTCGAATTTGGCTTCGGCTTCGCCGTGATGGG
>JBPPMG010000050.1:0-26214 GCA_051305935.1 Thermoanaerobaculia bacterium | reverse complement strand
GCGTGAATCGCTGTGGGTTTCCGTAATTCGAACTGGAAGGGCTGAGTCGGCAGCCGGAGCTTCGGAATCGAAGGCCTCGCTGTGTGTCGCCACGCCGAACGTCTAACAACTAACAACTAACAACTAACAACTAACAACTAGAACCCTACTTCCGCCGCCACCTTACACCCTGCGGCGTGTCCTCGAGAATGATCCCGGCTGCCAGCAACTCGTCTCTCAGGCGGTCGGATTCCTTGAAGTCGCGGCGCTGGCGGGCGTCGGCGCGGGCCTGGATCATCGCCTCGATGTCGGCGTCGAGGGCGAGGGCGTCACGGCGCACGATATCGAGGACGAGATCGGCGCGGTCGAGCGCGGCGCGGAGGACGATCGCGTCGGCCGGGGCAAGCTCGCCGCGGTCGGCGGCGGTGTTTGCCTCACGGATCATCATGAACAGTGCGCCGAGCGCCGCGGCGGTGTTGAGGTCGTCGTCGAGGCCGTCCTCGAAGTCACGAAGAAATCTCTGTGCGAGCTCGGCCCCGCGCACCGCGGTGCGGTCGTCGCTCGCCTTGGCGAGCTCGTCGAGGCGTATTGCGAACGAGTCGATGCGCGCGAGCGCGCTCTTCGCGTCCTCCAGGCTGTGCTTCGTGAAGTTCAGTTTCGTGCGGTGCGGCACGGCGAGGAGCGCGTAGCGAATCTCCAGCGCGCTGTTCCCTTGCGCGACGAGGTCGGGGAGTGTGAAGAAGTTTCCCGCCGACTTGGACATCTTCGCGTCTTCGACGACGAGATGCTCTCCATGGATCCAGAAGCGGACGAACGGGTTGCCGGTCGCTCCTTCACTCTGCGCGATCTCGTTCTCGTGATGCGGGAAGATGAGGTCGACGGCGCCCGTGTGGAGGTCGAACGTCTCGCCGAGGTACTTCATCGACATTGCAGAGCATTCGATGTGCCAGCCGGGGCGTCCGTCTCCGAGCTCGGTCTGCCACGAAGGCTCGCCTTCCTTCTTCGCCTTCCACAGGACGAAGTCGCGCGCGTCGTCCTTCTCGTACTCGTCGTTCTCCACGCGGCTGAGCGAGCTTTCGGGCGCGAGCTCCACTTGCGAGAGCTTGCCGTAGCCGGGAAGCGTCGAGATCCGAAAGTAGGTCGACCCGTCGGCCTCGTACGTGTGCCCGCGCGCCTCGAGCTTCCGTACGATGTCGACCATTTCCGGGATGTGATCCGTCGCTTTCGGATAGAGGTCGGCGCGGCGGATCCGGAGAAGGTCGAGATTCTCGAAGAAGACCTGCGTGTATGGCGCAGTGAAGGTGAAGATGTCGACGCCGGCCTTCGCCGCATCGCGAATGATCTTGTCCTCGATGTCGGTCACGTTCATGACCATCGTGACCTTCATCCCCTTCCACTCGAGGAAGCGGCGGAGAAGGTCGGCCCAGAGAAACGTCCTCAGGTTCCCGATGTGAACGACGTTGTAGACCGTCGGACCGCAGCAGTACATTTTCGCGTGCCCCGGTTCGAGCGGCGTGAAGACTTCCTGCTTTCGCGTCAGCGTGTTGAAGAGTCTGAGGTCCGACATGATCGGGCGAGGTTAGCGGCGCGGCGGAGTGGGGTCAAGGGCGGGGTCGGCCCCCCTCCCGTTCAGCCGGCGGCGTCGTAGGCGCGCTTCACGATGGCGATGAGCTTCGCGTCGACCTCGTCGGCCGAGGTCAGCGGAACGACGTACTGGCACATGCCGCCTGGCGGAACCGGCTTGACGCGAGCATCCTTTATCTCGTCCTTGAGATTGAGGCCGAGCTCGAAGCGCTCGTTCGTCTTCGGCCCGAGCATCGCGAACTGCTTCTTTCTCCGAAGCGAAACGTAACCCTTCTTCGGCGCGATCTCGAATTCGCCGAACCCGTTGATCGACGCCATCAGCTTCTCGTGGATCGGACGCTGGTGCTCCTTCTTGCCCGAGTAGATCTCGTTGAGCACGTCGTCGGTCGAGGCTCCAGTTGCCTTCGCCGCGCTCGTGCCGTCCGACTTGAGCGCGACATGCGTCAATGTGTTGGCGTCGCCATGGCCGAGGCCGTAGGTCTCCATCACCCAGCTACGGATCTCGCCGTGTTTCGTCCTGCCGCACTTCGCGATCGCGGCGCTCAGCTGGGCGAGGCTCTTCCCCGTCTTCTTCTCGATGTTCGCAATCTGCGTCGCTACCGCCTTGTCCATGTCAGCCATTTCGCTCTCCTTGACGTCCGTTCCGTCGTGTCGATCGATTTGAAACTGCGTTCAGATGTGTCTGCAAAGGCATCGGCCTCGGGCGAACTGCCGGCGCTGGAGTTGCAGGACGAGCCGGCGACGCGGAGGCGCCATCACCGGTTCGCTCGCGTCACGCCCAGCGCTTGCGGCGTTGCGATCCATTCAAGATTGACCGAATGATAGCCGAGCCGTTGCCGACACGGAACCGCAAGAGAGGGCGGGCGAAGCTCGAGATCGCAGGGGAATGGCGCGAGTTTTCAGGAACTTTGCCGACTCTCGGCCGTTAGACTTCGCGACGCTCGAGGTGAGCCGGCGCGCTCGATGGCCTATCATTGAGCGATGCTCGATCTCGCCTCGTTCCGCTCTCGTTTTGGAGAGATGCCGGTGTTCGGCATGGTGCACCTTCTGCCTCTTCCCGGCGCGCCGCACTTCGGAGGCTCGATCGGACAAGTGATCGAGCACGCGTTGCGCGATGCGAAGGCGATCGTCGAAGGGGGCGCCGCGGGGATCGTGGTCGAGAACTTCGGCGACAAGCCGTTCGGGAAGAGGGTGCAGGCGGAGACGATCGCGGCGATGTCGCGAGTGATCTCGGAGATCGCGCGGGAAGTGGACATCCCCTTCGGGGTGAACGCGCTGCGCAGTGACGGGCTTGCCGCGTTGGCGATTGCCATTGCGACCGGCGCGTCGTTCATCCGGATCAATGTCCACACCGGCGCGATGCTGACTGACCAGGGAGTGATCGAAGGCGACGCGGCCGCTGTGTTACGTCGCCGGCGCGAGTTGGGCGCCGATGGCATCGCGATCTTCGCCGACTACATGGTCAAGCACGCTGCGCCCGTCGCGCAGATCGAGCCTTCCCAGGCGGCGAAGGATCTGCGTTATCGCGGTCTCGCCGACGCGATCATCGGGAGCGGAGCCGAAACGGGGGGCGAGGCGGAACCGAACCAGTTCGCGCTCCTTCGCGCGGCGGTGCCCGACGCGCCTCTCATCGTCGGTTCGGGCCTCACTCCGACGAACGCCAAGCGGTATCGCGGCCTGATCGACGGGGCGATCGTCGGAACGTCGATCAAGCGGGGAGGCGAGGTCGCCGCCGAGGTCGACGCGACGCGCGTTCGGGCCGTGGTCAACGCGATGAAGGCGCTGCGCTGAGCCCGATCCTTCGCGTCCTGTAGAATCAGCAGAAGTGAGAACCGACCGAAAGATCCCGATCCTCGACGTGATGGGCCCGGTGATGGTCGGGCCGTCGAGTTCGCACACGGCCGGAACGGCCCGCCTCGGCCGTGTCGCACACGAGATCCTCGACGAGGATCCGGTCATGCTGCGGTTCTTCCTGCACCCGCCGCTCGAGCGCACGTTTCGGGGCCACGGCTCCGACTTCGCGCTCGTCGGTGGTGCACTCGGGCTGGATGTGCATGACCCGCGCATCCCCGAGGCGATCCGCATCGCGGAGCAACTCGGCATCGACCTCGATTTCGTCGAGGAAGACCTCGGCGACGTGCACCCGAACTCGGTGCGCATCGTCGCCAGAGGGGCCGGTCGAGAGGTGGAGATCGTCGGGTCGTCGATCGGCGGCGCGGCGATCGAGGTTTTCGGGATCAACGGTTTCTCCACGAGGTACAAGGGCGACTCGCCTACGCTTCTGCTCTTTTATCGCGACCGTATCGGAATGATCCACCAGGTCGCGGAGGCGATCGCCAAAGAGGGCATCAACATCGCGTCGCTTTCCTGCTCGCGCAAGGAGCGTGGGAAGGATGCATTCATGCAGGTCGACGTCGACTCGCCGCTGTCCCACGACGCGCTTGGGAGGATCCGTGCGCTCGACGAGGTCGCAGACGCGAGGTACCTGGACCGAATCCCCTGACCCTTTCGGGAATTGAGAATTGGAGAATTGAGAATTGAGAGATGCCGTTGCCTCGAGTTCTGATGGTCTGGTCCTTCCTCTTTGCCGTTGTAGAAGCAGGGGGCGATCGGTGACACCTTCCCGGCTGACGTCTTTCAATTCTCAATTCCGCCCCGCGGAGCACTCATGATCTCTAACTTCAACGAACTTCTGGCAGCCGGCGAAGGTCTCGACCTGGCACAGGTGTTTCTGGACTCCGACGCCGAGGAGAGCGGGTTTACGCAGCAGCAGATCATCGACGCGCTGACGAAGCGCCGCGAGGTGATGTGGGAATGCGTGCGGCGAGGGAAATCGAACTCCGGCCTCTCCATGGGCAAGCTCGTCGGCGGCGAGGCGATGGCGATGGCAGCCGCATTCAACGAAGGGAAGACGTTCCTCGACCCACTCACGGTAAAGACGGTGATCTACTCACTTGCCGTCATGGACGAGAACTCCCGCATGGGAGTCATCGTCGCCGCGCCGACGGCGGGCGCGGGAGGCGTCGTTCCAGGCATGCTCCTGGCACTCGAGGAGGAGCGAGAGCTCGCTCCGGAGAAGACGATTCGCGGGCTCGTAGTGGCGGGCGGATGCGGCTCGCTCGTCTCGCTGAAGGCGAACATTTCTGGCGCCGCGGGAGGCTGCCAGAACGAAGTCGGCGTGGCCACGGCGATGGGCGCCGCCGCGATCGCGTACATGATGGGCGGGACGACGCGCCAGTGCGTCCAGGCCGCGGCGCTCGCGCTCAAGAACGTTCTCGGGCTGGTTTGCGACCCGGTGGGCGGGCTGGTGGAGGTGCCCTGCGTGAAGCGCAATTCGTTTTACGCCGTGCACGGATTGACGGCGGCGCAACTCGCGCTCGCGGGAGTCGTCTCGGTGATTCCGATGGACGAGATCATCGACGCGATGGTCCGCATCGGCCGGGCGCTGCCACGCGGGCTCAAGGAGACGGCCGAAGGTGGCCTTGCCATGACGCCCACCGGCTGCGCGATCGCGGAGAGGATCAAGGGCGAGGCGAACGAGAAGCGCCAGCTCGCCGCCGACGAGCGCGAAAGGGTTGCAGCGGAGAGGAAGGCGACGCGGGGAGAGGAGTAGGGGCGATTGCGCGATTGCTCGAATGCGCGATTCGGACGCCGCCGACTGCCTTTCAAATCGGGCAATCGCGCAATCGCGCAATCGAGCATTCGGGCAATTACGGATAGTATCCCGCGATCGTCCTCGCCTTGCCTTCGCTCGATTTCACGCTCACTTCGCGCCACTTGCCGCCGGGCTGCACGTCGCCGGGCGGGTAGAAACCGAGCAGGTACTGCGAGCGAAGCTCGGTGTGGATCGAGTCGTAGACCCTTTCGAGGTCGGACGCCTTCTCAATGTAGAAGATGTCGCCGCCGGTGTCCGACGCGAATCGCCCCATCTTGTAGCGCGTATCGATCTCTGTCGTCTTGATGCCGATGGCGACGATGTAGATCGGCACGGCGCTCCTGCGAGCGTATTCGACCGTCTGCTCGAAGTTGAAGCGCGAGGCGGTGTCTTTACCATCCGAGATGACGACGAGCGCCTTCTGTCCCTTGATGTTCTTGAAGTTGTAGAGCGAGTAGACGATCGCGTCGTAGAGTGCCGTCGCCTCCTCGGCGCGAAGGCTCGCGAGCCCGGCGTTCAGGTTCGCCAGCGAGTCTGTCCACTTCTGGACGACCAGCGGCTGCGAATCGAACGAGGCGAGGAACCCCTTGTCTCCGGGCCGCAGCACGTTGCGGAAGAACTGGAACCCGGCGCGCTGTGCCTCGGTTAGGCGAGGGCGCATCGACCCGGACGTGTCGAACGCCATCCCGATGGATAGCGGCAGGTCCTTCTGATACTCGAACTTCGCGATCTCGATCGGCTTCTTCTCGTCGAGGATCTGGAAGCTCTCCTTCGTGAGCTCCGTAAGGTGCTTGCCGCGGTTGTTGAGGACCGTGGTCGGGAGCTCGACCAGCAGCACCTGGATGTTCTGCATGAACTCGGGAGTGTTGATGAAGACGACGTCTTCCGCGGGTGTGGTCGCCGGGTCGTCCTTCAGGAAGGCGACCGCGCGGAGATAGCCGATGGACTGCTCCTTCGGGATGTTGATCGTCGCCACGAACGGCGCGTTGTACATCGTCGACAACCGGGTCTCGTTGAAGAACAGCTCCACCCGGTCGAGCTCCTTGGCCTCGGGCACGCTCGCTTCGATCGTTACGCGGAGCGGCCCGCTGACCTCTAACGCCACTCGAGGCGAAGCGATGCGGACGCGGAACGGGTCGGTGCCGACGTTCATCGTGAGGTCATCCCCCGCGACGATCTGGCCTTGCACGTCGAGTCCCACGGCGCGGACGTTGCGCGTTCGGGGGACCTCGCCGAAATCGAGATCGAGCCGGTACGGGGGGACCCGCTTGGACATGACCTTCTTGCCGTCGAGGTAGAACTCGACGACCTTGATTTGGTCGCCGGTGACCATGACCTCGATCTGCTGGAGGCCGGTGAGAATGTCGTCCGCGAGCGGGGCGATCTTGAGCTGCGACTCGCCGACACGCATCTCTCCCTGCACGCGGTCGATCGTGCCGGCGGCCTCGCTCTTCGCGCCGCGGCGTTCGGCCGACTCTTGGATGTAAGGCACGGACAGCGGCTTCTCGACCACCGCCTGCGCATTCGAGTTGACGTCGATGACCTTCATTCGCGCGACGTATTCAGCCGGACGGAGATAGCGCTCGACGATCACGGGAATCGCTTCCGGCGTTCCCTCGACCGGGTAGTCATACCGGTAGCGGAACGTCTCGAACATCTTGCCGTCCTTGAGGATCTCCCCGATGACGTCGACGTTGAAGTACGACATTCCCTCGAGCTCCTTCGGCGTGAGCTCTGCCCGCTGAAGTACCAGAGACAACTCCGCGGCGGTGCGCGCGCCGCGCTTTCCCGGGAAGCGGATGCTCAGCTCGGCGGAGATCTTGGGAGCGGCGGCATCCTGCATCACGATCCGGTCGAAGATCTTTGCGATGCCTTCCTGATCGACCTCGGGCGGGTTGAAGGCCCGAGTCATCGCAACACGGTTGTACTCACTCTTCCCAATCGCCTCCAGGAAGATCTCCGAATTGAGACAGATCGTGATCTTCGGAAGCATGCGGACGCCGTTGAGCATCTCGCCGAAGAATACCGCCTCGTATCCGACCGACTCTCCGTCTCGGGAGAGGAGCTCCTGGCGCGAGTCTTTCGAGCCGCTTCGTCCGACGGAGGTGTAGAGAATGTAGTCGCTGCCGTACTTCGGCATGTAAAAGATGAACCTGGCGCTTTCGCCGAAGCCCGGGAGATAGCCGTAGGTCCAGACCTGCGACGGCTGGATGTATCGCTCGCACGAGAAATCGAGGATCTCGTCCGGCTCGCCGTTGATGAGAAGAAAGCGGGAGCGCTCGGACGCCAGGTACTTGAATCTCACTTTCGCGATCTCGAGCCTGCGCTGGTAGTCCTCCTCGTACTCGTTGTAGGCAGTCTTCGGGTCAGGGTCCCGGCGAAGCCAGAATTCCTGGATGAAGACGTCACGCTGGGCGTCGCTCTCGAGGACGAGGAACGCGTTCTCCTCGTCGGAGAGGATGATCGGCTCGACGGAGTTGAGGAAGTCACGGTACTTCTCGTGGAGCTCGCGAAGCGCTTCCTTGCGCTCGCGCCGGGAGAGCTTCCGGACGCCCGGACTCTGCGTCGGGTCCGCCGCCGCCTGCGTCGAGGGGGCCCTGGCCGGCCCGGCCGCCTTCTCGGTGGAGGGATTGTTGTCCTGGGCGAAGGCGTTGAGGGTGCATAGCGCGGCGAGCGCGACCACGGCAGAGCGTCGTTTCATCGGTCACCTCGTCCGGTCATCCACGATGAGACGAGTCTATCTGGACAACAACGCGTCGGCCCCGTCGTTTCCAGCGGCGATCGACGCGACGGCCTCCGCGATGAGAGACCTCTTCGGCAACGCGTCGAGCGTTCACGAAGAGGGGCGGCGTGCGCGTCGGATTCTCGAAGAGTCGCGTGAGTCGATCGCATCGTTCCTCGGCGCCGGCGCGCGTGAGCTCTTCTTCACGAGCGGGGGCTCTGAATCGAATAACACAGCTCTACGCGGTGTCGCGTTTCGAACGCGTGAACGTTGCCACGTCGTCGTGAGCGCGATCGAACACCCATCGGTCCTCGCGACCGCCGAGGCACTCCGCGGAGAGGGCTGTGAGGTGACAATCGTCGCTTGCGATCAGTCGGGTGCAGTCGACCCGGCTGCCGTCGCGAGCGCGATCGGGCAGCGAACCGGCGTGGTCGCGTTGATGCTCGCGAACAACGAGACGGGCGTCATCCAGCCGGTGGCGGAGGTCGCGGAGCTCTGCCGGCGGCAAGGAGTGCACCTCCACTGCGACGCGGCCCAGGCAGCCGGCCGGATTCCTGTCGATGTGATGGCGCTCGGAGCCGACAGCGTCGCGATCTCCGGCCACAAGATGCACGCGCCGAAGGGAATTGGCTTGCTGTACCTCAGGAAGGGGATCGAGCTGGCGCCGCTCGTCACGGGCGGAGCCCAGGAGCGCCGGCGCAGAGCTGGCACGGAAAGCGTTCCGCTCGCCGCCGGTCTTGCGGCAGCCGCGGAAGCCATCGTGGCGGACGCGCTGGGCGAGGTGCGGATGCGCGAGCTCAGGGACACGTTCGAGCGTGTCGTCCTCGAGGCGATCCCTGCCGCGTTCGCCGTGGGCGCTGTCGCTCCCAGGCTGCCGAACACCTCGAGTCTCTGCCTTCCCGGCTACGACGCCGAAGGAGTGGTGATCGGGCTCGATCTCGAGGGCGTCGCCATCTCGACCGGGTCAGCCTGTTCGTCCGGGAGGGTCGCGCCGAGCCATGTATTGCTCGCCATGGGCCTTTCGGAGGAAGATGCACGAAGCTCGATTCGGGTCTCGCTCGGCCGGCTTACGACGTCGGAAGACATTCGAAAGGCGGTCGACGCGATCAGGGTCGTTGTGTCTCGAAACCGGAAGGAACGTTTGGGCGACGCTGTTGCGAGGGCAACCGTCGGCTCCGGCGAGCGCGGGCGCGCAAAATGACCGAGCAGCAGATCCAGGACAGCTTCGACGACACACAGACGCGTCGGCGGAGGATCAAGCCGATCCTCGAGGGAGACCTGTCGGCGATCCAGCTTCCCGACCTCTTCTCGTTCGTCGCGATGATCCGCGCAACCGGGAAGCTCTCGCTCCGCCAGCTGCAGCTCGAGAAGACAGTCTACTGGAAAGACGGGGAGATCGTCTTCGCCTCCTCCAACTCGCCCGACGAGACCCTCGGCAAGTTTCTCCTCAACCAGGGGAAGATCACCCAGCAGCAGTACGAAGAGTCGAAGGCGCGACTCCAGCCGGGGATGCGTCACGGAAAACTCCTCGTCCAGATGGGCTATATCTCTCCGAAGGATCTCTGGTGGGGCGTCAAGAACCAGGTGATGGAGATCCTTTACGGGCTCTTTACCTGGAAGAGCGGCACGTTTCACTTCTACGAGTCGATGATCGACTTCCAGGAGAAGATCACCCTCTCCCTCGCGACGACGAGCCTGATCATGGAAGGCATCCGCCGGATGGACGAGGGGGCGCGGATCAAGGAGAAGATCAAGAGCCCGGAGATGATCTTCGAATGCGTCGCCGGCTCTGACCCGCACAAGGAAGACCTCGACCTGACCCCGGAAGAGCTCCGGCTCTGGGACCTGATCGACGGGCAGCGGACGATCCGCGCGCTCGCGGGAATGTCGGACCTCACCGAGTTCGAGGTGTCCCGGATCATGTTCCAGCTGGTATCGGCGCGACTCGTCGAAGAAGTGACGCGCGAGAAGTCGTATCGTCCGGTCTTCCTCGACGTCGAAGATTCGCCCGAGCTCCTGAAGGTCATCTCGACCTACAACGGGATGTTCGAGTACCTCTATCGGGCGCTCGACAAGTCGATCGGCGAGGAGAGCGCGCGTGAGATCTTCACGGCGACGCTGCAGACGACGAACGAGAACGAGCTCTGGAACGGCGTTTTTTTCGACCAGTACGGCAGATTCGACGAGAACATGCTGCTTGCGAACATCTCCGAGCTGCCGTTCGAGCAACGCAAGACCGTCCTCGACGAAGGGCTGAACACGCTTCTGTCGATCCAGCTGTTCGAGGTCTCCCAGCACCTCGACGCGACCGGCAAGGTCGACGTGTTCCGCTTCATCTCCGACCAGAAGGCGCAGTTGGAGGCCGCTGTCGCGGGATGAGCTGCGCCGGGTTTCAATTAGCGCCGCAAAGCCGAAGTTAGAACGTGGAACGATGAATGTTGAACCCAGAAATGAACCCAGACCCTTTTCTGGATTCGACATCCATCGTTCTACGATTTAAATTCGGGTGTTGACCGAATTCATTTCGGCTCGCGCGACCCGTCCCACATCTGCTAATTTGCCTTCCGCATGTTTCCTACCCTTCTGAAGATCGGCAGCTTCGAGATCACCACGTTCGGTTTCATGATGTTCCTCGGTTTTCTCATCGGGGGAATCGTGATCGGGCGCCAGTTCCGCCGCTCCGGCCTCGGTGACGAGCTCGCGTCGTCCGTGGTCATCGCGGCGGCCCTCGGCGGCATCATCGGCGCGAAGGTCTACTACGCGATCCTCTACCGCTCGCTCGACGCGCTTCTGAGTCGCGGAGGGCTCGTCTGGTACGGCGGCTTCATCGGCGGTTTCATTGCGGGGACGTACGTGGTCCGCAAGGCGAGGGTCAGCTGGCTTCGCGCGGCCGACGGCGTCGCGCCTGCGATAGCGATCGGCTACGGCCTCGGTCGGATTGGCTGCTTCCTCGTCGGCGACGACTACGGCAGGCCGACCGAGAGCTGGGTCGGCATCGCTTTCCCGAACGGCCTGCCCCCGACGACCGCGAGGCACCTCCGGGACTTCGGTGTGGCCGTCGATCCGTCTCTGGCCGGCGACGTGTTGCTTCGCGTCCATCCGACGCAGCTTTACGAAGCAGGCGCATCGTTCGTCTTCTTCGCGTTGCTGCTCTGGATGGCGAGGCGCGTGACGATCCCTGGCCGCGTCTTCGGGCTCTTTCTCGTGCTGGCCGGAGTCGAGCGTTTTCTCGTCGAGATCCTTCGCGCGAAAGACGATCGATTTCTGGGGCCGCTCACCGTGGCCCAGTTGATCAGCGTCTTTCTCGTTCTGGGTGGTGCCTGGCTCCTCGCGCGTCGAGCGGAGGCGGAACCGACGTGAGCAGCTTCCGGTTCGTCACCGCGGGCGAGTCGCACGGTCCGGCGCTGACGGTGATCGTCAGCGGAATCCCGGCCGGGCTGAGGCTCGATCGCGCGCGGATGAACCGGGAGCTCGAACGCCGCCAGCAGGGTTACGGCCGGGGCGGCCGGATGAAGATCGAGAAAGACGAAGTCGTCGTGACGGCGGGTGTGCGCGGAGGCGAGACCCTCGGTTCGCCCGTCGCTATTACGATCCCGAATCTCGACCATGAGAGCTGGCAGGGGGCGATGGGCGTCTGGGAGCTCGACGCCTCCGATGCAGAGGCACGACGGCTGCGCTCGCCCCGCCCGGGGCATGTCGATCTGGTCGGAGGCATAAAGTACGGTCGCCACGACCTTCGCGACATCCTCGAGCGTGCGTCGGCACGCGAGACCGCCGCCAGAGTCGCGGCGGGTGCGCTGGCAAGAGAATTGTTGCTAGCGTTCGGCGTCGAGATCCGGTCCTGTGTGGTGAGCGTCGGAGCGGCGGGGGACCCGCAGCGGCCGGTGTCGTGGGCGGAACTTGCGGTTGTGGACGACGACTCACCGCTTCGCGCGATCGATGTGGCGAGCGAGTCTGCGATGATCGCCGAGGTCGACCGCGCGCGCGCCGAGGGCGAGACGCTCGGCGGCTCGATCGTCGTGATCGCTCGCGGCCTTCCAGTCGGTCTCGGAAGCCATATGCAGTGGGACACGAAGCTCGACGGACGCATTGCCCAGGCCATCATGTCGGTGCACGCCGTGAAGGGTGTCGCCATCGGCGACGGTATCGCAGCGGTGTCCCGGCCAGGCTCCGAAGTCCACGACGCGATCTACTTCGAGAAGGACGCTGGCTGGAGCCGCAGGACGAATCGGGCCGGCGGCCTCGAAGGCGGCGTGACCAACGGGCAGGAACTCGTTGTCCGCGCGTTCATGAAACCGATCTCGACGCTTCGCAAGGGGTTGCCCTCAGTCGACCTCGACAGCCGCGAGCCAGAGCGGTCGCAGTGGGAGCGGAGCGACATCACGGCCGTCCCGGCCTGCGGAGTGGTCTGCGAGTCGATGCTCGCGATCGTTCTCGCCGACGCGATGAGGGAGAAGTTCGGCGGCGACTCGATGGCGGAGATGACGCACAACTGGCGCGCGTACGTGGACGCGTCACGGGCGTACTGACTTGCGCTGATTGTGTGGCGCAGGCACTCCTGCCTGCGCGTCGCCGAAGGCGATTCTCTCCCGCGCAAGCCGTGAACCCCGGGGCGGTGCTTCGCACCACGCGCAGACAAGAGTGTCTGCGCCACAAAGACCGCAGGCGCGCTCATCTCTGTCGCGTCGTTTGCTATCCTGACTCGCGCCAGCCATGAACAAGAAAGAGCTGCGGCACCTGTTCCCCGTCACGCGCAACTGCATCTACTTCAACCATGCGGCGGTGGGGCCTCTCGCTCGTCATTCGTACGAAGCGATGGAGGACCTTGCGCGCGACCAGCGTGATTGGGGCGCGGTGCACTGGCGCGACTGGCTAGCGCATTACAAGCGCTTCCGTCACGACGCCGCTCGTCTGATCGGCGCCTCGCCCGGCGAGATTGCGATTCTGAAGAACACGACCGAAGGGATCGCGTTCGTCGCCGAGGGGCTCGACTGGAGGGTGGGGGAGAACGTGATCACCACCGACATGGAGTTCCCGACGAACTTCGTGCCGTGGAAGCGGCTCGAGCGCCGCGGAATCGAATGCAGGCAGATCGCGAACCGCGACGGCCAGTTCAGCGTGGACGACGTCGAGGCGCGGATCGATTCGAAGACGAGGGTCGTGGCGCTCTCCTCCGTCTCCTTTCACAACGGCTTTCGCCCCGATCTCGAGGCGATCGGGGCGCTTTGCGCGGCGCGCGGCGTCCTGCTTTCCGTCGATGCGATCCAGAGTCTCGGTGCGATTCCGATGGACGTGCGGCGCTTCGGAATCTCGTTTCTCGCGGCCGACGGGCACAAGTGGATGCTCGGCCCCGAGGGGCTCGCGATTTTCTATGTTGCCGAGGCGGCGCGTGACCGCCTAACGCCGCTCGAGTCGGGCTGGATGAGCATCGCACAGGGCGCCACGAGTCTCGGGCGAACGACCGAATTGCACGCCGACGGCAGGAAGTTCGAAGGGGGAGCGATCAATACCGCCGGAGTTTGCGGGCTGGACGCCTCGATCGCGTTCCTCAACTCGGTCGGCATCGACGAGATCGAAGGCGAAGTGTTGCGAATCGCGGGCCTGCTTGCGACTCGACTGCAGGATCTCGGTTTCGCCGTGCGCTCGCCGATGCCGCTGCGGTCAGGAATCCTCGCCGTGACTCCGCCGCCGGAAATCGATCTGGTGAGCGTGCGAAGCCTCGTCCACCCGTCGCCACTCGAGGACCCGCCGGACGAAGGGGCGGCCGTGCGCCTGCTGCATGCCTGGCTCGAGCACCAGGGAGTGATCTGCTCGGCGAGGGAAGGGATGCTTCGCTTCTCGCCGCACTTCTACAATGATGACGCCGAGGTCGAGCGCGTCGCCGAGTTGCTCGGCGGGCTCGTCTGACGCGAGTTTCCCGGGGAGGGGACCACAGGCATGGATCCGATCGTTCTCATCGTGGGTGCGGTAGCGCTGATCGCGGGAGCTCTTGCGGGCTGGCTGGTCGCGTCGTCGCGGTCCGCCGTAGCGCTGCAAGCCGTTTCCGGCGAGCTTCAGAAATCGCGCGCAGAATCTGAGGCGGCCAGGCGCGAGCGAGAACGTGCCGAGAGCGAGCTCGCGACGCTGCGCGAAAGGCTGGAGCTCGCGCAGCAGGGGAGCGCGACTGCGAAGGCGAGGCTGGAAGAGGCGGAGAAGAACGTCGAAGAATTGAAGCAGTTCGTCGACCAGTCGCGTGAACAGCTGAAGGGAACCTACGCCGAGCTGTCTTCGGAAGCGCTGAAGGTTGCGATCTCGCATTTGAGCGAAGTCGTGAAGCCGCAGCTCGAAGGGGCGACGACGTCGATCGACGCGACGCTGAAGGCGAAGGGTGAGTCGATCGAGAAGCTGCTCGCGCCCGTGCGGGAGATGATCGAGAGCTATCGCAAGCAGATGGAGGAGAACGAGGGCCATCGCAACAAGGCGCTCGGCGGCATCGGCGAACAGCTCAAGAACCTGCTCGACGCCAACAACCAGACGAGACAGGAGACCGCGAAGCTCGCCTCCGCGCTGCGGAATCCGGCGGTCAGCGGCTCCTGGGGAGAAAACACGCTTCGGAACTGCGTCGAGCAGGCCGGCATGAGCGAGTACTGCGACTTCACGACGCAGGAGACAGTGACCTCGGAAGAGGGGAAGAAGCTCCGCCCCGACATGCAGGTCAGGCTGCCGGGTGGGCGGGTCATCGCAGTCGACTCGAAAGCGCCGCTCGAGTCGTATCTCGACGCGGCGGCGGAGCAGGACGAGGCGCGGCGCAACCAGATGCTCGCCGACCACGCCACCAAGATCCGGCGTCACGTCGACTCGCTATCGAGAAAGGAGTACCAGGCGAGCATCGGCCCTTCGCTCGATTTCACGATCCTCTTTGTCGGCGGCGAACAGTTCCTTTCGGCGGCGCTCGTCAAGGATCCGACGCTCTTTGAATACGCGGCATCGCGAAAAATCTATCTCGCGTCGCCGATGGTCCTCTTGCCGATGCTGCGCGCCGTCGCGGCCGGCTGGCGCGCCGACAAGGCGGAGCAGAGTGCGATGGAGTCGCTCGAGGTCGGGCTCGAGCTCTGCAAGCGATTCGTCAGGTTCTTCGACTACTTCGGGGCGATCGGGAAGAGTCTGGAAGGCAGTGTCAAGAGCTACAACGAGGCGGTGCAGTCTGCGAGCTCTCGCCTGATTCCACAGGTCGCGAAGCTTCAGGGAATGGTCGGCGCCGAAAAGCAGATCGACGCCGTGAAGCCGATCGAGCGCCTCGTCGAAGCCGCACCCGTCGACGATCCGCGGCTCGCCGCGCTGCGCGAGGAAAACCCCACCGAGTAGCCATGTGGAGTGCGGAAGCGAAGCTTCCGCGGTTACTCACCGAAGCAATGGTCCGTACGAACGGCTTTGTGCGAGATCGGGAAGCTAAGCGCTCGCTCCCGCCGAGGAACCGCGAAAGCTGCGCTTTCGCACTCCACATCGCTGCCGCCTAACACGCGTGTCTAACAACTAACAACTAACACCCCCCCCCGCCTCACACGTCCCGCCAGTCCGCGTCGATCTCGTCGAAGAACGTGGTGTCGTCCCTGCGGAGCCACGCCTCGAGGGCGGCGACGGAGGCCACGTCGAGCGTCTGGACGATCGACAGGCTCGCCGCGGAGGCGATGCGATCGACCGGTTTGTGGAGTTGCGCCACGAGTTTCGAGGAACGGAGCAGCGTCCAGCCGAGCTCGACGTCGCGCTTGAGCCGGAGGAGGCGTGTGCCTGCGACCGCGAGACGGATCGCCGCGCTCCAGTTCCCGTGTGCCTCGAGCGTGGGGATCACCACGCGATCGGCGAGCAGGCGTTCGTGTGCCAGCTTTGCGACGAGCCGCTCGGTCTCGGCGCTCGCGTCGTCCCAGTCGCCGTCGAAGAGCGACTGCCAGGCTTCCGGCGCGCCGCCGAGCGCATCGGCGATGGCGTGTTTCGCGGACGGATCGAGGTCGATCGGCACCGAGGCGAGAAACGACGCGCCGTTTTCGGCGGCGAGATCGGCGATCTCCCGAAGCGTCTCCTCGCACGCGCTCGCCGGCAGCATGGTGGGGATCAGCGCGCCCCAGCGAAACTGCGCTTCGGCCGCGCGACGGAAAAGGCGGGCGAGGTCGCCGACGAGCATGGGCCAGCAGGAGACGACCAGGGAGGTGCGATCCGAGGGCTCGATGGCCGGAACGCGGCCCGTGGTCGAGATCAACTGCATCGCGCATGCGCCGCGCGATTGCAGCACGCGCATGGCTTCCTCGCCACGTCGGAAGATTGCCTCGGTGACTTCGGCCGATTCGACGAGCACCGGCTCGTCGAGCCGAGGCTCCCGCTCGAGCTGGCCGGCGACGGCCCGCGTGACCGTGACGTCGCGCTTCGCCTTGCCCGTCGCGCTCAGCGAAAGATAATTGATGGCGACGCCCTGCCCGCGCGGCGCCCCGTAGGGCACCACGGTCGTGGCCTGCCAGAAAGGCGCCTGCGGATGCGTAGCGCGCTCGAGGCGGAGCTGGGAGATCTTCTGATGCGTGATCAATCGCGATTGGGACGGTATGGGCCGAGCAGCTTGACCGCGTACTTTGCCATCATATCGAACTCGAGATTCACGGGATCGCCCGGGCGCGACGCGCCGAGATTGGTGCGGAGCAGCGTCTCGGGGATCAGCGCAGCCGCGAACGAGCTAGCGTCGGGCTCGACGACGGTGAGCGATACGCCGTCCACGGCGATCGATCCCTTCGAGATCATGAAGTCGCCGAACTCGCGCGGAAAGCTCCAGCGAAACACGGCGAACTCGCCTTCGCGCTTCGCGTCGACGAGCTTGCCGACAGCGTCGACGTGCCCCTGCACGATATGTCCGCCGAGGGGAGCGCCGAGCGACAGGGCACGCTCGAGGTTGACCTGTGTGCCCGGGCCGAGCCGCCCGAGGCTCGTGACCGCGAGGGTCTCGTTCGAGAGGTCGGCCATGAAGACGCCACGCTCGTTAGGCAGCGACGTCAGGCAGACGCCGTTGACGGCGATGCTCTCGCCGCGTCGGAGCGGCGAGCCGAGGTCGATCGGCTCGAGCTCCAGCCTGGCGCCTCCATCGATCGGGGTGAGCGCGGCCACGGTTCCAAGGTGCTCGATGATTCCAGTGAACATGGTTGTCTCGGTCATTTCGGGTAGGCGGTGAGTAAGATGTCGGGCCCCATGGGCTCGACGGAGTCGATTTGCACTTCGAACGCCTTCGCGAGGTCGGCCACGCCTTCCCCGCCGAACAGCGCGGGCGCCGCAGGGCCTCCGATCAGCTTGGGCGCGATGAACAGAGCCATCTTGTGCCAGAGGCGGCGCCGGATCAGGGTCGAGTGAATCGCGGAGCCGCCTTCGACGATCACGGAGCGGATTCCTCGGGCTCCGAGCTCGGAGAAGCATGCTTCAAGCGCTTCGTCCCAGCCGCCCGAGGCGCAGGGAACGATTTCCAGGCCGGGCGACGGAGCAACCCGCGAAGGCGACTGGGTGAAGAGAATCGTTCGGCCACCGTCGCGCAGAACGCGGGCCTCTTCGGGCACGCGGCCCGTCGCGTCGACGACGACGCGCGTCCACGGGGTGATCGACGATGAGAGTCCGAGACGCCGGGTGAGCTCGGGATCGTCGGCGGCGATCGTTCCGGCCCCGACGAGAATCGCGTCGTACTCCTCGCGCAGCTCCAGGCTTCGATGCCGCGCCGCTTCGGCGGTGATCCATCGGCTCGAGCGGTTTTCGGTCGCAAGCTTGCCGTCGAGAGTCATCGCGGCCTTGAGCAGGACGAAAGGACGGTTGGTCGCTGCGGAGAACAGGAACTTCTCGTTGAGCCTGCGCGCCTGTTCCGCGTGAAGACCCGACTCGACCGGGATGCCGGCCTCGCGCAGCCGGCGGATGCCAGCGCCGTTGACATCGCGGTGCGGGTCACCGATCGCGACGACGACCCTGCCGACTCGCGCCTCGATCAGTGCGTCGGCGCAGGGCGCCGTTCGGCCGTGATGACTGCATGGCTCGAGGTTGACATAGACGGTGGCGGCCGCGGGCGGTTCCGTGCAGGCGCGAAGCGCCTCGATCTCCGCGTGGGGGAGTCCCGCCTTCTGATGGAACCCCTCGCCGATGAGCCGCCCGTCGCGCACGATGACGCAGCCGACCAGCGGGTTGGGGCTCGTCGAGTAGCGGCCTTTCGCCGCCAGCTCGAGCGCGCGCTGCATGTACTGCGTGTCGCTCATCGGGAGGATTGTATCCGGAGCGTGGAGCGACTTCCGGTGGCGTGGCGCACAGCCGCAATGGCCTGTATCCGGAAATGGGCAGGGGCACGGCGTGCCGTGCCCCTGCCTCGCTACGGATGCTGTAGGTGCTCTACGGCATTTCGATGATGCGGAAGAACGAGCGCGACGGCCCACCGGCGCGCGAGCCGCGCGTGACGTAGAGGCGCAGCACGTCGCCGCTCTTGAGGGTCTCGATCACCTTGCGCAGATCTTCGGGGGTCTTGACCCCCTTGCCTTGCGCCTCCCGGATTACGTCACCGAGGGCCACGCCCGCCTCACCGGCGGGTGAGACTTCCTTCACGTCCGTCACGACGATTCCCTCGAGGGTCTCGTCGATGCCGTACATCTGCCGGGTCCGGTCGGTGATCTCCTGGACCGAGATGCCGATCTTGTTCCTCGTCGGCTCCGCCTCGCGCGCCGGCACTTCTGGCGAGGCAGTGTCGTCCGTGCGCTCGGCAGTGGTCGCCGTGAGCGTCTTCTTCTGGCCGTCGCGGTAGACCGTGATCTTGACCTTCACGCCGGGCCCGACGTCGGACACGTAGTCGATCAGGTCGCGAGTGCGCTTGACCACTTTCTCATCGACCTGGACGATGATGTCGCCCGCCCGGACACCAGCCTTGTCCGCCGGCTTGCCGGCGACGGGCTGCTCGACGAGCACGCCGCGACTCCCTTCGGGGAGCCCGAATGCTTTCGCGTCCAGCGCTTCGACGTCGCGGATGTTGATGCCGAGGTAGCCGCGGCTTACCACGCCCTTGTCCTTCAATTGCGGGTAGATTCGCTTTGCGACGTTGACTGGCGTTGCGAAGCCGATGTTTTGTGCGTAGGCACGAATCGCCGTGTTGATGCCGATGACCTCGCCGTTGATATTCAGCAGCGGGCCGCCCGAGTTGCCGTAGTTGATCGCGGCATCGGTCTGGATGAAGTCCTCGAACGAGGTCGTCGCCTGGCTGATGCCGATCGAACGGCCGCGGCCCGAGATCACGCCGACAGTGAGCGTGTTGTTGAACTGCAGCGGGTTGCCGATCGCGATCGCCCAGTCTCCGACGCGGATCTTGTCCGAGTCGCCCAGCTTCACGGTCGGGAGCTTCTCTTTGGTTTCGACTTTGATCAGCGCGATGTCGGTCGCTTCGTCGCGGCCGACGATCGTCGCGGGCATCGTACGGCCCGGATCGTCGGGGGTCTGTCCGATCACAACCTCGATCTTGGTCGCGCCCTCGATCACGTGGTTGTTCGTGAGGATGTAGCCGTCATCCGTGATGATGAAGCCGGTGCCACCCGAAACTTGTCGCCGCTCTTCGGGCTGCTGCTGCGGCGACTGAGGAGCCTGCCGGCCCGGGTCAGGGAAGAAGAATTCGAACGGGTCGTTGCCGTGGAAGCGGCGAGCCGGTTCCTTCACGACCTCGGTCGACGTAATGGAAACCACTGCCGGCATCACGCGGTCGGCGATGTCGGCGAACGAGGGAACGGTCACCGAGGCGACGGGAGCGCGGCGATCTGCCGAGGCCTCCTGCGCAATCGACGGCCGGGTGAAACCGAAATCGGCCGTCAGGATGACACCGGCGGCAAACGAGGCCACGACGATGGCGGCCACCGAAAAAGCACGCTTGGCGGGTTGGTTCATGAATCCTGCTTCCTCCTGGAAAGATATGGGGATGTGCGCTGGTTAAGTCGAATCGATCCGCCTGCTGCGCGGAGCCGATACCTCTTGTGACGTACACTGACGCTTTACGTAACTGTCGAACGTGCCGCTGGTTGACCCTCATTCCGGCCTGTTTGCAGTTTGTTTGCAGAGACCAGAGATGACGAGCCTGAAGCCCTTCGACATAGGCGGAATCCCCATCGATCCGCCACTCGCCCTCGCGCCCATGGCCGAGGTAACCGATACGTACTACCGCTCGCTGATCAAGGAGTTGGGCGGGGTGGGGCTGGTCGTCTCCGAGTTCATTTCGGCCGAGGGACTGACGCGCTCCAATCAGCGGAGCCACAAGATGCTCGCCTTCTCGGAAGCCGAGCGACCGCTTTCGATCCAGATCTACGGCGGAAACCCCGACCGGATGGACGACGCCGCGGCGATCGTCGAGGAGCAGGGGATCGACATCGTCGACATCAACATGGGCTGTCCCGTGAAGAAAATCGTCGGCAGTGGAGCGGGCTCCGCGCTTCTCAAGGACTTCGACAGAGCGTCGAGCATCGTCGAAAAAATCTGCAGGCGGGTGAAGATCCCGGTGACGGTAAAGGTGCGAAAGGGCTGGGAGAGCGATGACGTGTTGCCGCTTCTCCTGCGCTTCGAGGAGATCGGCGTGGCCGCGATCGCGATCCACGGCCGTACGCGCAACGACTGCTATACGGGCGCCAGTGATTGGGCCTACATCGCGGGCGTGAAGCGGGAGCTGCGGATCCCGGTGTTCGGGAACGGCGACGTGAAGACGCCCGAAGACGCCGTCCGCATGTTCGAGACGACCGGCGTCGACGGCGTGATGATCGGGCGTGCGGCTCTCCATAATCCGTTCATCTTTCGCGACATCGTCGCTCATGTGTCAGGGCATGTCGTCGACGACGAAACGGACCGCCGGATCGAGGCGATGATGCGCTACCTGCGAAAGATCGATACGGCGCCCCAGGTCCCCAACTGGAAGCTGCACAAGGCGCGAACGGTCATCGGCTGGTTCTCGAAGGGAATCCCGAACGCGAAGACTCTTCGGACCGGCCTCAACGACATCACGTCGATCGACGACGTCCTTCGCCTGCTCGATCTCACTCGCGAGCGCGCGGTCGCCTGACGGTTTCGCGCGATGTCGTTTCCTGCTCACATCGCCCGCGTACTCGAGCAGTACGGCATGGCGGCCGACACGAAGGCGGCGCTTCTCGACCTCTATCTCCAGCTCGGACCGCGCTCGCTCGAGGTGTTTTCGGATCTCTGCGAGTCGTTCCCCGCTCCGTCGGCGATCCGCCCCGAGGATCTCGGGGAAATGAGAGCGCTGACTGTCGCGCACTACCTCCGCGAATCGCATGGACAGTGGCTGGAAGGCAGGCCGACATCGAGTTTCTTCGCCCCGCGATCGGCGCAGGGGCGTGCGAACGGGCTCACGGCGCCGCTCGGCTCGATTGGAGAAGCGTGCGACAGCGAGTTCGCCGAACGGGTAAAGCGAAAGGCGGCGGAGATCGTCGGTTCCGGGCAGCCGGTTCCGAGGGGGCTGCTGCTGATGAGCCGGAACGGGCATTACGGCGGTCGCGACGAGACCGTGTCCTTCGACCTGGTGTGCGAGGAGCTCGACGACGCGATCGCCGTGGGCAACGCTGCGGGTCGGCAGCACACCGCTCCGGGCTCGATCGGCGAAACGAGCGGCACGCACGACGGAATCGCGAAGCTGGCTTTGCTCTGGGAGATTCAACCCAACGCGTGGAAGCCGCAGGGAGAGCGCAATCGCGCGATCGCGAAGATCTGGCGGCGCAACCGGAACTGGCACGTCGCGACGATGGTAGCCGCGATCCACTGGCTGCAGCGCGCGAATGCCGGCATCTACATCCTTCGCGGCTCCGCGCTGCAGGCAACCCACGAAGTCAACCCGCGCGAGCCGGTGACCGAGGCCTTGGTGGCAATGCACGATCGGACCGTGGCGGCGGTCGTCGGGGGGCTCGGCGGCATCCTGCGCGAGCCGACGACGGACGAAGCGGACGAGGTCGCGCGGGCGAGCCTGATGAACACCGGCCTCACGAAGCTCGTCTCGGAGCGGGGCGTGGGAGCTGCGATGTGGCGCGCCGAGCTCCCTCCGGCTGAAGAATAGGACGCGCGAGGCCTCTGTTCCCGTGGCCTGCGACGCAAAGGAACGAATGAACGAAACGAAATCGAAGCCGGTGTCCCGCGTGGGGATGATCTCCCTCGGGTGCCCGAAGAACCTGGTCGACGCGGAGATCATGCTCGGCCAGCTCCGGCAGGATGCGGAAGTCGAGCTGACGAACGACATCGAGAGTGCCGACGTCGTCATCGTGAACACCTGCGGTTTCATCGACGCGGCGAAGAAAGAGTCGATCGACACGATCCTCGAGATCGCCGAGCGCAAGGGAAGCGGCGTGCAGCGGCTCGTGGTGAGCGGCTGCATGGTGCAGAAGTATCGGAGTGAGCTCCAGGAGTCGATTCCGGAGATCGACGCCTTCGTGGGTCTCGACCATCTCGAGATGATCACCGCTGCGGTGACCGGCGAAGACGTCTCCGACGCGGCGCCGGTGAAGCGCAGGATGTCGTCGCGGCTCTACGAGGATCTTCCTCGGGTACTCGCGCAGGGAACCGCGCACGCCTATCTGAAGGTGTCGGAGGGCTGCTCGAATCCCTGCACCTTCTGCGCGATTCCTCAGATGCGCGGCAAGTTCCGGAGCAGGACGATCGAGTCGCTCGTCCATGAGGCGAAGAGCCTCGAGGCGATGGGCGTTCGAGAGCTCTGCCTCGTGGCGCAGGACACGACGCGCTACGGAGAGGACATCGGCGTGAAGCACGGGCTGACGCGTCTCGTCGAGGCGCTTCTCGCATCGACGGGCTTCAAGTGGATTCGCTTTCTCTACGCCTATCCGGGAAGCCTCGACTGGTCGCTCTTCGAGCTGATGGGGCGGGAGCCGCGCTTCGTCTCGTACTGCGACATTCCGCTGCAGCACGTGAGCGCGAATGTGCTGCAGAAGATGAGGCGCCCTGGATCGCCGGGCGAGTATCGCGACATGATCTCGCGCATGCGCGAGCTCGTCCCCGACATCTCGCTTCGAACAACCTTCATTACGGGCCACCCGGGCGAGACGCCGAAGGACTTCGGCGAGCTCCATGACTTCGTCGAGTGGGCGCGCTTCGACCAGATGGGGGTGTTCTGCTACTCGCCGGAGGAATCGACGCCGGCGGCGAAGATGAGCGAGGTCCCCACGCGAAAGACGGCGGAGAGGCGCAGCGCGAAGCTCATGGAGCTGCAGCAGCAGATCTCGCTCGAGAGAAATCGCGAGCGGATCGGGCGGCAGTACGACGCGATCGTGACGGGGATCTTCCCGGAGAGCGAGCTGCTCTTCGAAGGGCGGATCGTCGGGCAGGCGCCGGAAATCGACGGCAAACTGCTGATCAACGACGGCCACGAGCTCGTGAAGGACTTTCCGCAGTTCGTGCGCGTCGAGATCAACGATGCACATCCGTACGACGTGGTGGGGGGGGTAATCAGTTGTTAGTTGTTGGTTGTTAGTTGTTAGAGAGGCAGCGCGCCGGGAGCGTGCCAGCTCCGATTGAAATGCGAAAGGCGGCTCTTGCGAGCCGCCTTCGTGCGTTAGGCGAAGAATGTCTAACAACTAACTGCTAAAAACTAACAACTAAAAACTCTTCAAAAACGCCTCGTTGCTCGGGAAGCGCTGCATCTTCTCGATGAGCATCTTCATGGCGGTCATCGGGTCGGTTCCGGCGAGGGCGCGGCGGAGCGTATGGATCTTCGGCAGGAGCTCGGGAGGAAGCAGCTTCTCCTCCTTGCGTGTGCCGGTCTGCGGGATGTTGATCGCGGGAAAAATACGGCGCTCGAAGAGGCCGCGGTCGAGGACGATCTCCGTGTTTCCGGTTCCCTTGAACTCCTGGAAGATGACCTCGTCCATGCGCGAGCCGGTGTCGACGAGCGCGGTCGCCACGATCGTCAGCGAGCCCCAGTGCTCGGCGTTGCGTGCGGATCCGAAGAAGCGGCGCGGCTTCTCCATCGTGCGCGCGTCGATGCCGCCGCTCATGATGCGCCCGCTCGACTTCTGTTCGTTGTTGTAGGCGCGCGACATGCGCGTGATGGAGTCGCAGAGGATGATGACGTCGTGCTTGATCTCGACGAGGCGGCGCGCGCGGTCGAGAACGATCTCGGCGATCGAGATGTGGTTCTCCGCGGTCTCGTCCGAGCTCGAAGCGATCACCTCACCCTTGACCGAGCGCCGCATGTCGGTCACTTCCTCTGGGCGCTCGTCGACGAGGAGTACCATGACGATGACCTCGGGATGGTTCGTCTCGATGCCGTGGGCGATGTCCTTGAGCAGCGTCGTCTTGCCGGCTTTTGGCGGGGCGACGATCAGGCAGCGCTGGCCACGGCCGAGCGGCGAGAGAATATCGAGGACGCGCGTGGAGAGTCGACTCGATTCGGTCTCGAGCTTGAACTGCTCGAGCGGGTCGATCGAGGTCAGCTCCGAGAAGGGCTGACGGTTTTCCTGGTATTCCGACACGGGAAGCCCTTCGACCGTCTCGATCGCGAGAAGCTCCGTGTTGTTGCCGGCGCGACGTGTGGGGCCGGCGATTCGGACGCCCCCTTCGAGACGATTGCGCTCGATGAGCGGCCGCGGGACGATCGGGTCGCCGTGCCTGGCGACGTAGTTGTTCGAGAAGCTCACGAGAACGCCGGTGCCGTTGGGCTTGACCCAGAGGACACCCTCGGCGGATCCCTGAACGGGCGCCTCGCCAGGTGTGGCGGGAGCTGCTCCCTCGAACGGCTCGCCCGGCCGACGGCCCCGTCGCCGAGAGCGACGGCGCCGCGAACGGGACGCGCTGTCGCCGGCGACCTGCTGTTCCTGCGGCTCCGCGCCGTCTTCTGACGGCGGCGCCGCCGCCTGGTCCGGCGTGGCGCCCGGTGCGTTGTTGGCTGGGCCTTGCCCGCGGCGTCTGCGCCGGCGGCGTTTGCGCGGTTTCAATTCATCGTTCATTCGGACTCGTCGTCTCCATGGAGCTGCAGTCGTTTGTATCGCTCGGATTCGGCGGGGCGTGCATCACGGCAGCGAAGCACCTTCCCGCTTGCGTTTGCGCCAGCACGGTGGGCCCTTGGGCCGTCGACCGCTCCGACTGCGCGCAACCAACTCGGCAAAGGCTGGCCGGTCATGCACGCTGGATGTTGCCGCCAATCGCGTTTCGCGAGCCGCGCACGCCTTGCTCCGCGCGTGGTGTGCCGCTCGCCGCTGAATGCTGGGGCGCGAACGCGGCGCTAGTATAGCGGATCGCGCTTCGTTCTGCGCAAGCGGGAAATGGATGGGTGCTCGAGGCTGCTCCCGCGTCGTTGGTTCGATTGACGATCAGATATGCGTGTGCAAGAATCAGGCGAGCCGCGAGTTCGCTAAGGCGGCTCCACTTTTCCCATGCCAGAGAGAATTCTCGTCGTCGAGTACGAACCTCGCTATACCGAACGTGTTCGGCAGGCGCTGAGCGGGCAGTCCTACGAAGCCGTATTCGCCAAAGATGGCGAAGAGGCTCTCGTGGCGCTCTCTCAGTCCGGGCCGCAACTCATCGTGTTGTCGTCGATCATCCCCAAAATCAGCACTTCGGAGCTGATTCGCCGGGTTCGCGCCAACGTTCAATTCCAGAACACCCCGATTCTGATTACCGTTTCTGGGTATAACGGAAAGAACCCGAAGTCCGACGCGATCCGGCTCGGCGCCAACGACATTCTCCCGAAGCCGTATTCCGAGGGGGAGTTCCTCAACAAGATCAAGCATCTTGCCGCCACGGCGTCGGAGCCCGATGCATCGCAGGCGCAGACCGTTCAGATGCCTATGATCAAGCCGGGTGCCGCGGCGACGGGCAAGCTCACGTCCGACGATATTTTCGGCGAGCTCGTCGACGACGGCGCGGCGAAGAAGAAGCCCGCGAGAGCCGCGGACAGCAACATCGACGAGCTGTTGTCGAAGACGCTGTCGGGTCTGCAGGGGGGCGCGAAGAAGAGCGCAGAGGCAACTCCTGCGCCATCGTCGTCCCAGCCCGCTGCGCCGGCACCGACTCCGGCCGCTGTCGCAGCGGCCACGAAGTCGGCGGACGTGAAAAAGCGGGATGCAGCCGCGCTCGACAAGCTTCTCGAGAACACGCTTTCGGGACTCGAGAGGTCGAAGCCGCGACCCGTTGCCGATCCACCGCAGGCACCACGGCCCGCAGCGGCTCCTGCGCCCGCGGCTCCGCCTCCCGTGGTCGCGAAGTCCACGGTCGCGATGCCTCTCCCGGCTCCGGCGGCCCCTTTGCCGCCGCC
>JBPPMG010000035.1:0-15064 GCA_051305935.1 Thermoanaerobaculia bacterium | reverse complement strand
GGAGGGCGCCGCCGAGCCTGGAGAGCTTCATGTGGAGGCGAATATTACCCCAGTGAGACGCGCCTTGTAGCGAAGGCGTCCCGCCTTGCCCGACCGTGCAGAAACGTCCGACGCTCGCTATTCTGCGAAGGCGGGACGCCTTCGCTACAAGGCGCGTCTCACTGGGGTAATATTCGCCTCCACATGAAGCTCTCCAGGCTCGGCGGCGCCCTCCTCGTCGCGGTCGCGATGCTCTTGCTCTCGTTTGCAGGAGATTCGCGCGCCGCGGAGCAGCGTGATCCGTCGTTCCGGTTGCTGTCGCGCTACAGCCCGATGGAAGCGAAGGAAGCGGGAACGCAGACGTTTGCGATCGCGGAAGACGGCCGCGGCGTCCTGTACTTCGGCAACATCGGCGGCGTGGTGGAGTTCGACGGCGTCTGGTGGCGCCTCATCGGGCTTCGTGGCGACTCTCCTGCGTTCGTGCTTGCGTCGCTCCCCGACGGTCGAATCGCGGTCGCGGGAATGGACGAGTTAGGCTACCTCGAGACCAATGCGACCGGCGCGACCGTCTACGTCTCGCTCGTCGACAAGTTGCCGGAGGATCAACGCGACTCGGGCGAGTTTCTCTCCGTGCACTCGACGCGGGACGGCGTCGTCTTCGTATCGACGAAGCTGATCGCGGTCTGGCGCGATGACGAAATTCGAGTCATTCGCAAGCTGGAGGCCGGCCCGCTGCCGCCGCGAAGCTTCATGGTCGACGGCCGCGTGTGGCTCGCATTTCCTGACGGACTCTGGCGAATCGTCGGAGACACGCTCGAGCGCGTCCCCGGTGGCGAGCTGTTCAAGGACCGGCGCGTGCGGATGATTCTTCCGTGGAGCGAAGGCCGGCAACTCGTCGCGGTGCAGGATGAGGGGCTTCGGCTCTTCGACGGACGGACAGAGGCTCCATTTGCCCCGGCGGTCTCCGACCTTGCAAACCGCTTCCGGGTGATGAAGGGGGTGCGGCTCGCAGACGGCCGTTACGCGATCGCGACGTTGCAGGGCGGCGTAATCGTGATGACGCCGGAGGGGGAGATCGACGAGTTGATCGACTCGTCGACCGGGCTTCCGGACGAGGACATCGCCGATGCCGTCGTGACGTCGGACGGCTCTCTCTGGCTCGCGATGGACAGCAGCATCGCACGAGTCGAAGCATCGTCGGCGCTGACAGTCGTCGATGCGCGCGGCGGGCTGCGCGGGACACCGGTCGCGATCGTGCGGCACCAGGGGACGATCTACGCGGGCACGACGAGCGGCCTCTACAAGCTCGTGCGTCCGAGCGACTGGTTGCGCGGAGATCTTGCGCCACGGAGGATTGCGCATCCCGTGGGCGAGAACGTGCGCTCCGCGTGGGCATTCGTTTCGGCTGGAGCCGACCTTCTGGTTGGCACCGGCGCCGGCGTGCTCGTGGTTGAGAGCGACGGGAAATCGCGTGTTCTCGAGGGCACGGCCGACCTGCTGAGCTATTGCCTGGTGCAATCGACCGTCGATCCGGAGCTGATCTGGGCGGGGATGCGCGAGGGGCTCGGCGTGGTGCGGAGAACGGGCAGCGTCTGGACGTGGGAGGGTCTGGTCGATGGGGGGCCGGAAAACATCCGGACGATCGTCGAGGAGTCGGCAGGGAAGCTCTGGGCCGGGACAGGCTTCGACGGCGTCGCGCGTGTCGAGCTGACGGGAGACGCGGGGCGCCTGCCGATCGCGCGGGTGAAGACGTTCGGCGCGAGCGAGGCGAGCGTATTCCGTCTCGCGGGAAGGATCGTATTCACGACCGACGACAAGCGCATCCTGCAACTGGACGAGACCACGGGAAAGTTCAGCCCCGATGCCTTGCTCGGCGAGCTCGGCAACGAGTCGATTCCCTACGCACTCGCGGACGATCTCGAGGGAAACATCTGGATGAACACGCAGCCCGTGGGTGTCGGGCGCCGGCAGGCGCGCGGCGCATACGAGTTCGACGACCGGATCCTGATGAACATGCCGGGCAACGACATCCAGGCGATCTACGTCGAGTACGACGGCTCGGTCTGGTTCGGCACCGAAGCGGGACTCGTCCGCAACGATTCGAGATTGCCGCGGCGGCCCGACGCCCCGCGCGCGCCGCTCGTGCGCCGCGTGACGGTCAACGGCGAGCCGATCCAGGGCGCCGCGGGCGTCGTCGAGATCCCCGCCGGCGCGCGGCGCGTGCGATTCGAAACGGCGTCCGTGTCGTACGAGCGCGGCGTGCAGTACCAGTACCGCCTCGAGCCGATCGAGTCGGCGTGGACTCCTTGGACGAACGAGCCGGTCACAGAATTCACGAACCTATGGGAAGGCGACTACACCCTCCAGGTGCGAAGCCGGAGCCCGCGGGGCGACGTCAGCCGCGAGCAGTCGTGGAGCTTTCGCGTGCTGCCCCCGTGGTACCGGACGACCTGGGCATGGCTGTGCTGGATCGCCATGGGGCTGCTGATTCTCGTGGCACTTCCGGTGGCGCGCAATCGCGCGCTCCGCGCGAGGGCGACGCTGCTCGAGCAGCAGGTCACCGAAAAGACCGGGGCGCTGACGCATCTGGTCGAGCAGCTCCGCATCGCCAACGAAAAACTGGAAGAGCTGTCGTTCGACGATCCGCTCACGGGGATTCCCAATCGCAGGCGGTTCGACCAGGCGCTCGACGCCGAATGGAAGCGTGCGCGGCGTGCCGGGAAGCCGGTGGCGTTCGTATTGATCGATCTCGATCACTTCAAGTCGCTCAACGACACCAAGGGGCACCAGGTCGGGGACGAGGCGCTCAAGCGGATCGCCGTCTATCTCGAGCGAAGCCTGCGGAGAACGGGCGACCTCGTCGCGCGCTACGGCGGCGAAGAATTCACCGTGATTCTCCCGAACACCGAGCTACCGGGCGCGATGCACTTTGCCGAGCAGCTTCGCGACGGGATCGAGAAGCTCGCGATCCAGAACGACGGCTCTCCGTTCCGCTACGTGACCGCGAGCTTCGGAGTCGCGTCGATCCTCCCGGTCGAATCGGTCGAGCCCGACGTGATGATCGCGGCCGCCGACCGCGCGCTCTACCGCGCGAAGGACGCCGGCCGGAACTGCGTCCGCGCGGCCGAGTAGGGCGTGCAGGACCTGAGACTACGTTGTCGCCAGCGGTGACGTGAGTGCTCTGTCAGCGCGCGGTACTCGCCGCCGCGGCGACCGCCACGAGCGCGTGCTCGAGATCGCCGCGAATGTCCTCGACGTCCTCGCAGCCGACGGCGAGGCGAACGAGCCCCGGAGTGATTCCCTGGCGCCGCTGTTCCTCCGCGGCGACTCCCTTGTGGGTCATCGACGCCGGGTGCTCGATCAGCGACTCTACGCCGCCGAGCGAGACGGCGAGCGTGATCATCTGCACCGAGTTCATCATGACGCGTCCCGCTTCGACGCCGCCGTTGAGCTCGAACGCGATCACCGAGCCGGGCCCCGACATCTGCTTCTTCGCGAGCTCGTACTGCGGATGCGACGGAAGGCCCGGATACCGAACCCACGCGACCGCGTCGTGCTTCTCGAGCCACTCCGCGATCGCGATGGCGTTCTGCTGCGCCCGTTCCACTCTCATGCCGAGTGTGCGGATGCCGCGAAGCACGAGCCACGCCTGATGGGGATCCATGGTGCATCCGAAAGTAACCGCGACATCGCGGATCGCCTTCAGGTGCTCGGGCTGCCGTGCGACCACGATGCCGGCGACGACGTCGGCATGTCCGTTCAGCGATTTCGTCATCGAGTGGAGCACGATGTCGGCTCCCTGCTCGAGCGGGCGTTGAAGGATGGGTCCCGCGAAGGTGTTGTCGACCACCAGCGGAATCCCTGCGCCTCGCGCCGCCGCGACGGCTGCATCCATGTCGACGAGGTCGACCGTAGGGTTCGCCGGCGTCTCGATGTAGACGAGACGGGTCTCGGGGCGGATTGCGTGCTTGATCGCGGCAGCGTCGGCGGCAGCGACGTACGTGGCCGCGATGCCGAACCGGCTGAGGTACTTGTCGACGAGCCCGCGCGAGGGGCCGTAGACCGGATGCGTCATCACCATGTGGTCGCCCTGGCGGAGCAGCGCGAGAAAGACGGTGCTGACGGCCGCCATTCCAGTGGACGTTGCCACGGCGCCACAGCCGCTCTCGAGCTCCGCGACGCAGACTTCGAGCGCCTGGACCGTCGGATTGCCGAGTCGTGTGTAGATCGGGCCGGGCGATTCACCGGCGAAGCGTGCCGCGCCTTCTTCCGCGGAAGGGAAGGCGAACGTGGAGCTCTGGTAGATCGGCACCGAGACTGCGCCACGGTGCGCCGCTGGATCGAGACCGCCATGGATGATCTTGCTGTTTCGACCGCCTTGATGGGACGTCATGAATTGGCTCCTTCGTCGCATGGCCCGCCCCGGTTCGATGGCGCGGGCTTCACAGGATCGACTGCCTGTGCAGCGCGAAAATTCGTGGCATTGTCCGCCGTTTCCGCACGTCCTGCCGGTGTCTCCTCAACCATCGGGTCGTGACCGGCGTCACCATCGGGGCTGAGGTGGCCGCGCGGTCGCGCGGAAGATCCTTGGGGCGCGGTCGCAGTGAAACAGGTCGAATCGGGCGCGCAGCCCCAGAACGTGAGAGGCCGCTCGTTGCCGAGCGGCCTCTCGATTTGTCGTCGCGTTGGTTGCGGGGGCAGGATTTGAACCTGCGATCCCGCTCCGCGGGATTATGAGCCCCGGCCGAAGTCGGAAGGGTCGAGGCCGAGTCTTGCAAAGAAGCCCGAGCCGCCCTTCTGCGCTTTGAGCTCGAGTTCGCGACGACGGGCCAGCGAGTAATCCAAGTAATCCTCAACGGTAACGAGCTTCCAGGGTCGGTATCGCCTCGTCCAGCCGCGACCGTCCTCGGAGTTGTGTTGCTCGAGTCGACTCGCCGGATCTTCGCTAATCCCGACGTAGAAGCGACCTCCCGATTCGCTCCAGAGGACGTACACGAAATACGGCTTGTCCGAAACTCGTGACATGCGCACAAGACAGAAGCGCCATCCCGCGGAGCGGAATGGCGCCTGATTACCTTCGATTGGTTGCGGGGGCAGGATTTGAACCTGCGACCTTTGGGTTATGAGCCCAACGAGCTACCAGACTGCTCCACCCCGCGACACTGTCGGCCTCGCCTTGCGACGAGGAAGCGCGATTATTCACATCACATCACGCGGAGTCAAGTAACGGCGGGTCCAGCGGGGATATTTCGATCGGGCAGGCCATAGGCCAAAGGTCATAGGCCAGAGCAGGCGAGAGGTGTGCAGGGCGGGCGATTCAGCGCGATACAAGAAAGGGAGCGAGAGCAACGTGCCCTCGCTCCCCCTGTTTGATGCGGGTTCGGATCAGCCCTGGTAGCGGGCGTCGCCGAATCCGAGAATCGGGATGAAGATGAACCCGAGGAACGCGATGCCGATGCCGAAGGCCGTGCTCTTGCCGAACTTCTCGGCGAGCGCAATCGACAGAATGATCAGCACGACGAAGTTCACGAACGGGATGAAGAGCAGCACGATCCACCAGAGCGGCTTTCCGACGATCTCGAGCCACACGATGATGTTGTAGATCGGGACGATTGCGGCCCAACCAGGCTTTCCGGCCTTCACGAATACCTTCCAGAGCCCGGCGATCACGCCGACGAGCACGACGAGCCAGACCAGCCCCATGACCAGGCCGCAGCCCGCGGCCGCGAGGCCTCCGCCAGCGTCGGTGTAGTCTTCCTGCAGGGCGATCCAGGGGAGAGACGCGAGAGTATGCATTCCCAACCTCCGTTGCGTTTTCAATGGTTACCGTTGTTGAGGGATGCATGGAGTGTAGGGGACGACAGATCGTGAGTCCAGCTTGATCCTGCGATCGCAGCATCCGCGGAGTGAATGAGGACTCAGTTCCCGCGAAGACGCGCGCGAAGCCTCCGCCGGCGGCGAGCGCGCCCGACGTCCAGGGCGCTGTTCATGGCACCCATACCTGCACTTCCCTCGTTCTCGGCCCGTCGAGCTCGATGAAGTAGATCCCCTGCCAGCGTCCCAGCAGCAGCCTGCCACGATAGGGAACGGTGAGCGAGACTCCGATCAGCGTGGAGAGAAAGTGTGCGTCGGAGTTCCCTTCGCCGTGGCGGAAGGGAACATCGGGAACGAGAGCCTCGAGCGCGCGGGTAAGGTCGAGCGGCACGTCGGGATCGGCATTCTCGTTGATCGCGACGGCCGCCGTCGTGTGTGGAACGAGGATCGTGCAGAGCCCTTCGGTCACGCCGATCGCGGCGAGCGCGGTTTCGACTTCGCGCGTGATGAGACGGATCTCGACCTTCGCTCTGGTCCTGACGGAAAACGAGTGCGATCGCATGCATGCAATCGTAGCGCTCGTTCGTTACCCGCGGCAGCCGTGCGTGTAGAATTCGCGCAACCGGCACGAATGAGGGCTTTCAGATCGAATCGCGGAGGTGCTGCGACCAAGAGGTGCGCGCGCGCCCTCCGGTCCGTCACCCGGCAGGCCGGAAGGGCGCGCGCGTGACGAAGATTTCCAGGGAGGGCAACATGGAGACCTACAACGTCGTCGTCATCGGAGCGGGATCGGGCGGTCTGACGGTCGCCGCGGGAGTCACAGGGCTCGGCGGCAAGGCCGCCCTTCTCGAGAAGCACAAGATGGGGGGCGACTGCCTCAACTACGGCTGCGTCCCGTCGAAGGCGCTCATCCGCGCCGCAAAGGCGGTGCAGCAGGTTCGCGAGGCGCACCGCTTCGGAATCGCGAACGTCTCCGATCCCGGTCCGCAGGACGCGAAGGCGATCATGGACTATGTCCGCTCGTGCCAGGCACACATCGCGCCGCACGACTCGGTCGAGCGCTTCGAAGGGCTCGGCGTCGAGGTGTTCCTCGGCGCGGGACGCCTGCGCTCCGCGAACGAGGTCGAGGTCGGCGACACGGGAAAGGTCGTCCGCGGGAAGCACATCGTCATCGCGACGGGATCGCGCGCCCGCATCAACGAGGTGCCTGGCCTCAAAGAGGCCGGCTATCTCACCAACGAGACGGTCTTCGACGTCGAGCAGCTTCCGGGATCGCTGATGGTGATGGGCGGCGGCCCGATCGGCACCGAGATCGGCCAGTCGTTCTCGCGCCTCGGATCGAAGGTGACGATCGTCTCGTCGACACCGCACATCTGTCCGAAGGAGGACGCCGACATCGTCGACGTGCTCGTGCGAAAACTGAAGAAGGAAGGGATGACGATCGTCGACGACTCGCGTGCGACGAAGGTCGAGCTGCGCGACGGAAAGAAGGTCGTGACCGTGCAGAGCAAGTCCGACGGGACGACGCGGGAGATCGCGGTCGACGAGATTCTCGTCGCCACCGGGCGCCGGCCTAACATCGAGGGACTGAACCTCGAAGGCGTTGGCGTCGCGTTCGACGACAAGGGAATCAAGACCGACGACCGCTGCCGCACGAACGTGCCCAACGTCTGGGCAATCGGCGACGTCGCCGGCGGCTATCTCTTCACGCACTGGGCCGGCTACCAGGGGCGGGTGATCGTCCGGAACACGCTCTTTCCGGGAACCTCGGCCGTCGACTACACCAACCTGCCGTGGACGACCTTCACCGAGCCCGAGATCGCGCATGTCGGTCTCAGCGAGGATCACGCGAAGCAGCAGGGCATTCCGCACGTCGCGTTCCGCGCCGAGTTCAAGTCGAACGATCGCGCGATCTGCGACGGCGAGTGGGAAGGCTACTTCGCGAAGGTCGTCGCCGACCGGAAAGGGAAGATCCTCGGGGCGACGATCGTGCATCCGCATGCCGGTGACCTGCTCGCCGAGATCGTGCTCGCGAAAAAATGGGGGCTCACACTCGACAAGCTCTCGAATACGATCCACGCCTATCCGACGCTCTCGGAGATCGGCCGCTCACTCGGCGACGCCTACATGCGCACGAAGCTGACGCCAGGGACGAAGTCGAAGCTGACGAAGTTCCTGGCATGGGCGCGGGGGTAGAAGAGGGTCGTTGTAGCGACGGCCTCCGGCCTTCGCCCGCTTCGCGCGAGATTTCGGTCTTGCGTAGCCGGGCAAGGCGGGACGCCTTGCCTACAATGCGCACCTACGCAGTACCGACTATGATCATCCCGTGCAGCTCCAGCGAGTGGAGATCGAGAGGTTCCGGGCGTTCGACCGGATGGCGGTCGACTTCGAGCACACGACCGTTCTGATCGGCGAGAACGGAAGCGGTAAGACGAGCGTCTTCGACGCGCTCCTGATCTGCCTTGGGCATGGCCGCGCGGCGAGCGAGACCTTCTCCTTCGACGAGGACGATTTCCGCCGCGAGCCAGGCGCGCCGGTCCAGCCGATCCGAATTCGAATCACGATCGGGGAGAGCGCCGCGGGACGCTGGGACGAGCCGCACGCCGCGCTGATCCGCCCCGCGATCGTGACGCGCAGGGACGGTTCGCGCGTCGTGGAGCTCGAGGTCACGGCACGCCTCGGCGCGGACGGAGAGGTGAAGACGACCTGGGCCATGCGCGGCGCGGACGGGAAGCCGATGGCCGCCGCCCGCTCGCCGGAGCTTCTTCGCCGTCTTCGTGAGCTCGTTCCCGTCGTCACTCTGCGGAGCAACCTCACGTACCTCTTCCCGGACGAGGCCACGAACGGCGCGAACGGCGAAGCGGGCGCGCTCGAGCGAACGATCGAAGCGCATTACGGGCGCTTGACCGAAACTGACGTTCTCCCCGAGGGCTCGCACGCGCGGGAAAGGCTCGATGACGGGCTCCGGGTCGCGCTCGATGCGGCGCAGCGGATCATCACGCCGGCGACCCCTTCCGAGCGCCGCAGGGAGACGCGCCTAACCGAAGAGGGGCTGGGGATTCCCCGGACTGTGTGGCAGCGGGGACGGCCCGGATCCGCGGCGCAGCGCCTCGGGACACTCATTCTCCTGGGAGCGATCTTCGAATCAGGCGTCCGGGGCGTGGCGGACCAGCATGCCAGCCCGATCCTCCTGGTGGAGGATCCCGAGGCGCATTTGCATCCGACGACTCTCGCGTCGCTCTGGGGGCTGTTCGAGTCGATGCGATTTCAGCGGATTCTCTCGACGAACTCGAGCGAGCTTCTGAGCGTTGTGCCGCTCCACTCGATCAGGCGTCTCGTGCGGCAGGACGAGCGCGTCGTCGTTCACTCGGTCGAGCCCGACGCGCTGACGGCGGAGCAGCTTCGCCGTGTCCGCTACCACGTTCGCGCGCGCCGCGGCCTCGCGTTCTTCGCCCGATCCTGGCTTCTCGTCGAGGGGGAGACGGAGTTCTGGCTGCTGCCGGAGCTCGCGCGCCTCTGCGGCCATGATTTCGCGACTGAAGGCGTCGCGTGTGTGGAGTTCGCCCAGTGCGGAATCGCGCCGCTCGTCCGCCTGGCGCAGGCCCTCGGCATCGAGTGGCACGTGCTCGTGGACGGCGATCGCGCCGGCCGCGTTTACGCCAGCACCACCCGCGGGCTCACCCGTCATGAGCCCGACGACGAGCGCCTAACCCAGATCACCGAGCCCGATATCGAGAACTGTCTCTGGAACCACGGCTACGCGGACGTCTACCGCGAGATCGCCGGGATTTCGCGCGCCGCCTGGGAGCGGCCCGGCAACGTGATCGACCGCGCGATCCGGAAGAGCTCGAAGCCGTTCCTGGCGATCGCCGCGATCGAGGCGATGGCGCGCGAGGGATCGCCTGGAGTGCCCGAACCGCTGCGCAAGGTGGTGGAGCACGTAGTCAGGCTCGCCCGCCGTACCTCGGAGGCGCAGCGCGAGCCGAGGCGGAAACGACGACGGCGCGGGGTGAACGGCCAGAGCCCTCTTCCGGCTGCCCGAAAACCGAAATGAAGAATGTCGAAGTCCTTGCCGCCGCGACAAGCGAAACCGCAAGGGACAACATTGCGGCTCCGAGGCCGCTTTGCCATCGCCTAACGCCCTACTCCAGCGACCCCTGCCCGGTGGAACTGAGCACGCTTCCCCATAGCCAGCTGTTCGGGTCGATCTTCTGGCGGCGCGTAACCGCGGCTTCGATCGGCACGTGAATGCCATTGCCGTGCCACGAGCTGATGAGTACGCTCGTCTTTCCCGCCATCGCGGCATGCACCGCATTCTGGCCGAGGAGCATGCAGAAAGCGGCATCGCTCGCGTCGGCCGGGAGCGATCGAATCGTGTAGCTCGGGTCGATGTACTTCAGGTTCAGCTCGATCTTGCGCTTCGCGAAGTGGGCGCGAATCGTGTCGCGAAGGAACACGCCGATGTCGCCGAGCTTCCGGTTGCCGGATGCATCCGCATCGCTGCCCGCCTCGAGCAGCTCCTGACCCGCCCCTTCGGCGACGACGATGACGGCATGGCCCCGGTGCTCGAGCCGCTTCTCGAGCGCGTCGAGCAGCGGTTCGAGGCGGAAGCGCTCCTCGGGGATGAGGCAGAAGTTCACGTCGCCGCTCGCGAGCGTCGCGTACACCGAGATGAATCCCGATTCGCGTCCCATCAGCTTCACGAGGCCGACGCCGTTCTTCGCGCCGATCGCTTCGACGTGCGCCGCGGAGATCGCGCGCCGCGCTTCGGACGAGGCCGTCACGAATCCGAACGAACGCTCGACGAAAAGGATGTCGTTGTCGATCGTCTTCGGAATGCCGACGACGGCCACTTCATGACCGCGCGCCGCGGCTTCCTCGGCGATCGCCTTTGCGCCCTTGAGCGTGCCGTCGCCGCCCACGGTGAAGAGGACGTTGACCTTCAGGCGCACGAGGGTCTCGACGATCTCCTTCATGTCCTGCGGCCCGCGTGACGATTTCAGGATCGATCCGCCGCGCCCGCGGATGCCCTCGACCTCCTCCGGGTTGAGCTCGATCGGCTCGTGCCAGTAGCGGCCGACGAGCCCTTCGTAGCCGTACTGAAACCCGAGAATTTCGCGGACGCCGTAGTGATGCCAGAGGCTGAGCACGACCGCGCGAATGACGTCGTTGAGGCCGGGGCAGAGCCCGCCGCAGGTCACGATGCCTGCCTTGACCTCGCGCGGATCGAAATAGATCTTCGACCGTGCGCCGCCGCGCTCGAACGTCGGTGGCTCCTTGCCCGCGTCGAAGTACTCCTTCACTTCACGAAGTTCGGCGTGGTAGAGAATTCGATCGTTCTCGCGGATGAAGCCGTAGTCGGGGAGCGGTGAATCGTGCCGCGACTCGCCGAGGTGAGCGATCTCGAAACTCGGAAGCTGTTCCATGAGCGAATTGTAATCGCGGGAGCCGTGGTGGCAGGTGAATTGCGTCACAGGGGCATCGCTCTGCGCTCCGCCGCGTGTTCGCTCGCCACAGGCCGATGTGGCGCGAATCACGGGCGTCGGGTCGAGGCCTCCGTAGCATTTCGCGAGGAGAAGACGACCATGAGGAGATTCGCGATCGCCATCGGGATCGTTGCCGCCGTCGCCGTCGCACCGGCACTGCTTGCACAGGGACCCGGCTGCGGCCACGGCGCCGGCAAGGGACAGGGTCAGGGCAAGCAGCACGGAAAGCGGATGCACGCGAACGACCCTGACCACGCGGCCGACCGCGACATGATTCACTTCCTGATCGACAACCGCGAGACGATCACGCGGAAGGTCACGAAGATCGACGCCGGTGTCGACACGCTGACTGAATCGAGCGACCCGGAGGTCGCGCGGCAGATCAGGGGGCACGTCGCGTCGATGAAGAGCCGCGTCGCAGAGGCGACGCCGATACACCAGCGCGACCCGTTCTTCGTGGAGATCTTCAAGCATGCGGACAAGATCGAGATGGTGATCGAGCCGACGGAAAACGGGGTGCGCGTTCGGGAGACGTCGAAGGATCCGTACGTCGTCAAGCTGATCCAGTCGCACGCCGAGGTCATCGACAAGTTCCTGGAGAACGGCAGGACGGAGATGCACGCCGACCACCCTCTTCCCGGGAAGTGATGCGGTTGGAAGCGGGGCAGGGAGGTCGAGCGGAGTGACGGAATCGGTACCATCGCCCTTGGATGGTGGCGGGGTTCGCGTGTCGGGAGTATCCTGAACGTACATCACAAATGACATCGCAGCTCGATCTTGCCGCTCGCCTCGCCGCGATCGTGAAGACGCAGGAGGCCGTCGCTTCCGCGGATCTCGACCTGGAGAAGATCCGCCAGATCGTGGTCCACGAAGTGCTGGAGCTCACGTCCGCCGACGGAGCCGTCGTCGAAGGGATTCGCGAGGACGAGATCATCTATCAGACGGCGGCGGGGTCGCTTGCGCCTCACATCGGCACGCTGTTCGATCTCGAGGGAAGCCTCTCCGGCCTCTGCGTCGCCCAGAAGTCGATGCTTCGCTGCGACGATGCGGAGCTCGACCCCCGCGTCAACCGCGAAATCTCCAGCATCACGGGCACTCGATCCATCATCGTCGTCCCGCTGCTTCATGAAGGAAACGCGGTGGGCGTGTTGAAGGTGGTCTCGGTTCGCCCCAATCGATTCAGCGACCTCGACGCCTATTCGATGCAGCTCATCGCCGGGATCATCGGGGCGTCGATCGCGCACGCTGCCGTGTACGAGGCGAAGGCAATGTCCGAGTCGCGATTCCGCCTGCTCTTCGACCGGAACATCGCAGGGGCGTTCTGGACGACGACTGACGGTCGGATTCTCGAGGTCAACGCCGCGTTCGCGACCCTGTTCGGCTACGACTCGCGCGCGGAAATGCTCGAGGGGAGCTCCTGGGAGCTTCATCCGACGCGCGAAGACCGCGAAAAGATGCTCGCCCGGCTTCGCGAGCACAAGTCGATCACTCGGCACGCGCTTCGGGTCAAGCGGCGCGACGGAACCTTCGTCGACGTTCACGTGAACATCGATCTCGTGAAAGCGACCCGCGAGACGCTCCTGCTCGGCACGATCGTCGAGCCCTGAGCGGCACGACCCCGGTTTCCGCGGAACGTATCCGTTACGCCCGCCGGGTCGAAGCGATCTCCGTCACCTCGTTCGGTGGGCAATCCTCACAATCCGCCGAGGCCGGTTCTGCTACGCTCGCATGAGCAGCGGTGGGATGCGTGCGCGAGTCCGCGCAAGCGTCTTCCGCGTGCCTTGGCTCATATTCGAATCCGGGGGGCCGACGGCCCTTCGCTGAAAGGGGAACAAGACGTGAAAGGCACTATCGGAATTCTTACGGGAGGCGGCGACGTACCGGGATTGAATCCTGCAATCCGGGCGATCACGATCCGCGCGTTGCGCGAGGGATACAGGGTCATCGGCATCCGGCGCGGGTGGGCGGGACTCACCGACCTGGTGCGCGACAAGGACGCGGACAATGCCGACAACTTCCAGGTTCTCTCGGAAGACATCGTGAATCGCGCCGGTCGCACCGGCGGCACGTTCCTGCACACGTCGCGGACTCGGCCGACCCATCTTCCGGTCGCGGTGGTCCCTCCGCACCTGCGCGACAAGTACACGGAGACGATCAACGACATCACGCCGGACGTGCTGAAGAACATCGAGTGGCTCGGCATCGACTACCTCATCCCGATCGGCGGGGACGACACGCTCAGCTACGCGAAGCGTCTCCACGAGGAAAAGGTCAACGTCGTCGCGATCCCGAAGACGATGGACAACGACGTGCCGGGAACCGACTACTGCATCGGCTTCTCGACCTGTGTGACGCGCACGATCGAGCTGGCGCACCAGCTCCGCACCACCGCGGGCTCGCACGAGCGTTTCCTGGTGATCGAGGTGTTCGGACGCTACGCCGGCTTCACGGCGCTGTTGCCGACGATGGCCGGCGCCGCCGACCGCTGTCTCATCCCGGAGCAGCCGTTCGACATCGAGAAACTCGCCGAGTTGATGGTCTACGATCGGAAGCGACATCCGAGCCACTACAGCGTCGTTCTCGTCTCCGAAGGGGCGACGATGAAGGACGAGGACATGTCGTTCGAGGGCGATGAGTCCGACCAGTACGGGCACAAGAAGCTCGGCGGCATCGGCGACAAGGTCTCCGCGCGTCTCAAGGATCTCTCGGCAAAGTACAACGACGGGCGCAGGATCAACGTCGTCAACCAGCGGCTCGGCTACGTCGTCCGTTCCGGAGAGCCCGATGCCCTCGATTCGATCGTTCCGATGGCGTACGGAAACCTCGCGCTCGACCTGGTGCTGCGGAAGATCTCGGGACGGCTCGTCAATGTCCGGAACGGCGTCTACGACAACGTCCCCATCGACGTCGTCACCGGCCGCAAGAAAGTCGTCGACGTCTCGCGCTACTACAACGCCGAACGGCTCCGCCCCATCTACGACTTCCACCGTCAACCGATTTTCATAATGACGTCGGACGTATAGGCGAGAAGGCGAGAGGCGAGAGGCGATAAGCAGGCCAAGGGCGGGGAGGCGAGAGGCGATAAGTAGGCCATAGGCGATCAGGCGAGAGGCGAGAGGCGATAAGCAGGCAAGGCGACGAGCTGAGCGACGCGAACCAGGCAGAAAAAGTAGTAAAAAGAAACGAGGGAGCCCGTGAGGGCTCCCTCGCTGTTTTGTCCAGATGCGCACGAGCATAGAAGCTTCAGGCCTGCTTGTCGCCTTTCGCCTCTCGCCCTTCGCCTTATCGCCTGCTATTTCCCGAATCCCCTCGCCCGCATCAGCGCGTCGATCTTCGGGTCGCGGCCGCGGAAGGCTCGGTAGCCGTCGGCGGGGTCGACCGTGTTGCCGACTGAGAAGACGTGGTCGCTGAGGCGCCTGGCCACTTCCTTGTCGTACGGTCCCTCGCCTTCCTCGAACGCCTCGAAGGCGTCGGCGGTCAGCGTGTCGGACCAGAGGTAGCTGTAGTAGCCGGCCGAGTAGCCGTCACCCGAGAAGACGTGGTTGAACTGCGGCGCGCGGTGACGCATGACGATCTGCTTCGGCATGCCGAGCGCACCGAGCGTCTCCTTCTCGAAAGCCTTCGGATCGATCGGCGTCGAGCCGGCGAGATGCATTTTCATGTCGATGAGGGCGCTCGCGAGGTATTCGGTCGTCTCGAAGCCCTCGTTGAAGGTCGCTGCCTTCTCGATGCGCTCGACGAGCGTCGCGGGAATCGGCTCGCCCGTCTTGTAGTGCAGGGCGAAC
>JBPPMG010000553.1:0-8841 GCA_051305935.1 Thermoanaerobaculia bacterium | reverse complement strand
GGGCGAGGAGCCGCGGCTCGTGAGCCGCCTCACGGGCTCGCTTCGTCTGCAGGACATTTCGAAGAGCGGGCGGGTCCTGCTCACGCACTCCACCTGGCGTTCGTCGCTCATTTTCGAGCAGGCAAAGCAGGCGCCGGTCGCGCAGCCGATGACCGGCGACGACATCGTCGCCATGGCGAATGCCTCCGAGGCCCCGGTCGTCGCGGCCGCCGTGGTCGAGGCGAGCGGCGCATCGACCGGAACGGACCTGGCGTGGCTCGACTGGTCGGTGCTCAGTGACGTGTCACCCGACGGCCAGCTCGTGCTGTTCAGCGAGACCCGCGAAGGGGGGGGCGCAGCGAGCTCGATTTACGTTCGTAAGTCCGATGGCTCGCCGCCTTTGCGACTCGGCGACGGCTGGGGCGATTCGATGTCCCCGGACGGGAAATGGGTGCTCTCGCACGTCTCGCGCACGAAGCTGGTGAAGATCCCCACGGGGGCGGGCGAAGCCGAGGAGCTGAAGACGATCGATCAGTTTGCCGACGGCGCGCTCTGGTTCCCCGACGGCAAACGATTCGTGATCGGCGGAACGAGGGGCGGGGGAGGCTTTGCGCTCTACGTCCAGGACGTGACGGGTGGCGAGCCGGTCCGGATCTCGCCCGAAGGCATCTGGTACTCCGGCGTTCGCGCGTGGGCTGTTTCGCCGGACGGGCGCTGGGTCGCCGGCATGGACTCGGAGAGAACCATCGCTCTGTATCCGGCCGATGGTTCGGCCGAGCAGGCGCTCCCGGGAGTGGCGCCTGAGGAGATTCCGCTCCAGTGGAGCGCGGACGGCGCCGCGATTTTCGTCGTGAAGCCGAACGATCTGCCTGCGCGCGTCCATCGGATCGACATCGCGACGGGAGCGCGCACGCTCTGGCGCGAGATCCGCCCCGACGACCCGTCGGGAGTGAACCGGATCAGCCCGGTCATCGTCGCGCGCGACGGCTCCTACCTCGCCTACAACGTCCTCCGCTCGCTCGGCGACCTGTATGTTGCGGATGGGCTGCAGTAGCAGGCGAGAGGCCAAAGCAGGCAGGCCAGAGGTCATAGCAGACAGGCCAAAGGCCAAAGGCCAGAGGCCAAAGTAGGCGAGTCAGTTCGCGCCGCCCGATCTCGCGGTGCCGGTCCCCCCGGTTCGTTGCGACATCTCGTCGCTTATCGCAGCGTCGACCGCCCGACGAGCATCGCCTTTTGCTCTGGCCTCTGGCCTGTCTGGTCTGACCTCTGGCCTGCCTCCCGCCTGCTTCTCACCGCGTCCCTGTCCCGATACACTGCGCGAATCATGAACGAAAACACTGATCCCGGGGCAAAGGCCGTGCAGACGGCGTTCAAGCGGAGCTGGCTTCCACTCGTCGGCTTCTTTGCGATCGCGATCATCATCGCGGTTCTCACGATCCGGGTCTTTCTGCCGTTCGCGACGTCGATTCTCCTGGCGGGAATCCTGGTGTCGTTCACCTTCCCGACCTATGAGAAGGTCCGCGCGCGATTCGGCGGCCGATCCGGGCCCGCTGCGACGGTGATGCTCGTCGGGTTGACGCTCGTCGTGGTGATCCCGGTCGCTTTGCTCGTGGTGCTGCTCGTTCAGCAGGCGAGCGGAATCGCGGTCGCACTTCAGGAAACCGACGTGCAGCAGAAGATCGACTCGCTGCAGCTCGAGTCCCGGCTCGACGCGATCCTCAGCAGAATCCCGGGAGTCGACGCGAAAAAGGTGAGCATCGGCTCCCTGGGCTACGCGGCCGTCAAGAGCGTGTCGAGCTTCGTCGCGGCGCAGGGAGGGACCATCTTCGGGAGCATTCTGGACGTCGTCGTAGGCTTCTTCCTGATGTTGCTCGCGGCGTTCTGGCTATACACCGACGGGAAGCAGATGGTCGTGCAGCTCGAGGAGTTGTCGCCGCTTCGGCGCAATCAGACGAGAGAGATTTTCACGAAGATTGGCGGCGTCATCGACGCGACGCTCCGGGGCCAGGTCCTGACCGCGCTTGCGCAGGGCGCGATGACCGGCATCGGCTGTGCGATCACGGGCGTTCCGGGGTCGATTCTCTGGGGCGCCGTTGCGGCGATCACGTCACTGATTCCGATGGTGGGCGCCAGCATCGTCTGGATACCCGCGGCGGCCTACCTCGCGGTCGCGGGAGGGTTCGACTGGCGCGTCCCGTTTCTCTTGCTCTGGGGTGTACTCGTCGTGGGCACGATCGATAACCTCATCCGACCGTGGGCGATGAAGGGAGGCACGGCCATGTCGGGCATCGTCCTCATCTTCTCGATCCTCGGCGGGATGAAGGTATTCGGCATCATCGGGCTTCTCATGGGCCCCCTGACACTCGTGCTCTTCGTGACCGTGGTCGGGTTCTACAGGGAGATGTTCCTCGACGACATCCAGGCAGCAGAGCGCTGAAACGCGGAATGCGAAACGCGTCCGCAATGCGGATTGCGGAATGCGGAATGCGGAGTGGCGAACGCGAAACGCGGAATGCGGAATGCGGAACGCGGAATGAGGAGTGACCTAACCGCTGCTGCCGCGGTGAATCTCAGAAGCGGAGTCCGAGGTTAGCGGAGAGGCACCAGCCTCGGGTTTTCATTTCGCATTTCGCATTCCGCGTTCCGCATTCCGCATTACTCGGTGATCTCGATCCGGATCTGACGCGGCTTCGTCTCCGATCGTTTCGGCATCGTGAGCTCGAGCACGCCTCGCTCGTACTTCGCAGAAATCGCTTCGGCGTCGATGCTTCGGGGCAGCGTGAAGGTTCGCACGAAATCGCCGTAGGCGCGCTCGATGCGGTGGTAACTCTGCTCGCTCTCTTCCTTCTCGAACCGCTTCTCGCCGCGCAACGTGAGCATTCCGCCTTCGACGTGGATCTCGATGTCCTCCTCGCGGACGCCAGGGATCTCGGCACGCAGGACGACCGCGTCAGCGTTCTCGAGAATGTCGCAGGCGGGAGTCCATTGCCCTGAGACGAGCTGGTCGTCATCGTCATCGAGCGAAGGACCCAACATCCTGTTCAGCCGGTCCTGGAGCCTCAATAGCTCGTGCGTCGGGTTCCACCGCCCTGCGCCCATCGTAGCCTCCTCGTGCGGCGTCGCACCGAAACCTCTACGGCCGCGGAATCGAGCCGCCGCATGACCCTGAATTCTACCGGCACAGGGTCCGCTTTGGGACGAATCGGTCTCCGACGCAGCTGAACTGCCCAGACTTGCAAACTATAGAGTGCGGACATATACTTAGTGCAACATAGTACTGGGTTGCCCGTAGTAATGGGCAATGGAGGTTCCGATGCCGTCAGCCGAGCCGTTCGACAGGGAGATCAAGCGCGGGACGCTGGAGCTCCTCCTTCTCAGGATCGTCCGGGAGCGGCGGAGCTACGGCTACGAGCTCGCAGCAGATCTGCACCAGCGAAGCGGCGGGTGGATCGATCTGAAGGAAGGCACGCTCTATCCAGTCCTCTACCGGCTCGAGGATGCGGGCCTGATCGCGGCTGAGTGGGATCCCCCCGCGCGCGGCGTTCCGCGCAAGTACTACAAGATCACGGCGAAAGGGAAGAAACGCCTCGAGGAACTGACGGAAAGCTGGCGCGCCTGGGTGCGCGTCGTCAACGAGGTACTCGAGAGCGGAGCCGACGGAGGAGAGTCATGAACCAGACCGAACGCTACATCGACGAAGTGATGCGCCTTCTGATCGCGACGCGCGAGGAGCGCGCGCGGTTCGAAGCCGACCTGCGAGCGCACTTCGAAGAGGGGACCTCGCGCGGAAAAACGGTGCTCGAGATCATCGGGCGAATGGGCACGCCGGAGACGGTGGCCGAGGCGTTCAACGCGGAGAAGCCGCTGGTCTACGCCGGCTTCTGGCGCAGGCTCGCCGCGTTCTTCGGTGACATGAGCCTGTTCCTGCTCGCGATCCTGCCTGGGGTGACGATTGTGATCCTCACGGAGCATGACGTCATTCCACGCTGGCTCGGCTTCATTCTGGCTTGCCTCTGCGCGCTTGCGTTCCTTGGGCTCGCGCTCCTCTACTTCCCGTTGCTGGAGGCACGCTTCGGGAAGACGCTCGGCAAGCACGTCATGAAGATCCGGGTCGTCGGGGAGAGCGGCCGTCCGCTGCTGCTTCGCCAGGCGATCATTCGCCGGCTCTCCTTCTATTTCGATTTCGTCGTGCTCGACGCGCTCTTCATCCCGTTTACCGACAGGAGGCAGCGCGGACTCGACATCGTGGCAAAGACGGTCGTCGTCGAAGAGCCGGGGGAGACGCCGGCGCTCTGGGCGTGGGTGGCCGGCCTCTTCGGATGGCTTGCGATCACGGCCGTGGCGGTCTCCATCCTCGCGCCTTACATGTGACGCGACGAGGTCGCCTTCGGCAACGCGCAGGCAGGAGTGCCTGCGCCACATTGCATGGCGCGGGAGGCCTGTGTGGCGCAGACACTCTTGTCTGCGCGCGGCGAAAAGCGCCGAGGGAGTGATGGCAGGGTAAGGCCGGAGGCCGGTCGCCTTCGGCGACGCGCAGGCAGGAGTGCCTGCGCCACATGAGTCACCGGCCGCTCTCGATCCTTCCGAGCAGCCGAAGCAGGCCGTCGAGAATGGTGAGGGGGTTAGGCGGACAGCCTGCGATGAAGAGGTCGACCGGCACGACCGACTCGGCGCCGTCGTTCTGCTCCGGATGTCCTGCGTAGATTCCTCCGGAGATCGCGCACGCGCCGATGGCGATGACGATCTTCGGCTCCGGGACCGCGTCGTAGGTCTTCTTCAGCGCCAGACGCATGTTCTGCGGGACCGGCCCGAGGACGACGAGCCCGTCGGCATGCCGCGGCGATGCCACGTACTGGATACCGAAGCGCCCGAGGTCCCAGCCGATCGTGCCGAGCACGTTGACGTCGGCGGCGCAGCCGTTGCAATCTCCCGCGCTCACGACGCGAAGCTTCAGCGAGCGACCGAACAGGCTCTTCATCTTTCCGTCGAGCGCGCTCGCGAGGCGGAGCTCCTCGCCCGACCTGACCTCGAGGTCTCCCCGCGAGCGGACTGACAGGCGATAGTCATCCGTGAACGAGATCGCCTGCTCCGGACAGGCGGCTTCGCATTCGGGACAGAAGATGCAGCGCCCGAGGTCGAGCTCCGGCCTCCCGCTGGCGAAAGTGATCGCGTCGGTGGGGCAGGCGTCGGAGCATGCTCGGCATCCGTCGGGACAGCGCGACGGGTCGATCTTCGGCAGGCCGCGGAAGTGCGTCGGCATCGCCGGCGGGGGACCGGCGGGATAGCGCATCGTCCGATGTCCCTGGTGAGCTCGTGCGAGGAGGATCTTCAGCATCGTCGGGTCTTCCTACAGGTCGTGGCCGCAGTACGACAGGTTGAAACTCTTGTTGCAGAGTGGAAAGTCGGAGATCTGGCCCCCGCGCAGCGCCAGCGCGAGCCCGAACCAGTTGTGGAACGACGGGTCGGTGATCTTGTAGCGGGCGAGCTTTCCTTCGCCATCGGTGACGGCGACGTGGCAGATCTCGCCGCGCCAGCCCTCTGTCAGCGACGCGACGATCGAGTCGGGCGCGATCGTTCCCGCCTCGACCCGAATCGGCGTCGCCGGCAACGCATCGAGCTGCTCGGCGACGAACTCCGCCGAGCGCTGCAGTTCGAGCCATCGCACGAACGCCCGCGAGTTCACGTCGCCGTGATGCGCCGTCATCACCGGCACGTGAGCGAAGCGGTAGATGCCGAAGGGGAAGTCGTGACGGACGTCGATCGCGCGTCCGCATGCGCGAGCTGCGACGCCGACCATCCCGATCTCGTTGGAGGAGTCGGGATCGACCATGCCGGTCCCCTCGAATCGCTCCATCACCGTCGGAGTCTCCCAGAGAAGGCCGATCGCCTCCTTCGCTTCGCGCGTCGCGGTCGCGAGCCGGTCCTGGAGCGAAGCGATCTGCGCGGGCGTGAGGTCGAATGTGACGCCTCCCGGCCTCACGAGCCCGCGACCGAAGCGCGAGCCGCAGAGCTCCGCGGAGAGATTCAGGTATTCGCCTCGAATGCGACCGCAGAAGGCGGCGGTCGGAAGGAACGCGACGTCACCCGCGAGCGCGCCGAGATCTCCCACGTGGTTGGCGAGCCGCTCGAGCTCGAGCGCGATGCCGCGGATGGCATGCGCTCGCGCAGGCGCCCTCGTCCCGGATAGCGCCTCGATCGCCTGGCTCCACGCGATCGCGTGCCCGATCGTCGTGTCGCCCGCCGCCGTCTCCATGAAGTGGATCGATCGTTTCGTCGGGCCTCCGACGAGTGCCCTCTCGATTCCGCGATGCTGATAGCCGAGCGCGATCTCGAGATGGAACACCAGCTCGCCGTGGCACTGGAATCGAAAGTGTCCCGGCTCGATGACTCCCGCGTGAACGGGGCCGACTGCCACTTCGTGGACTTCGTCCCCTTCGACGCGGAAGAAGTCGGCGACGCCTGGAGCGGTGTCTTTGAACACGGAATGGCCGGTCCGCCACGATTCATGAGAGCGCACCGGCTTGAGCCACGGATGCCCCTCGGGGCGGACGCCGAACTGCTCCGCGATCTCGCGCTCGAACAGGTGTGCCTGCGGGCACTCCGGCGTCATCGACTCGAAGGAGTCGCCTGCGAGGCTGGTTCGAAGAAGGCCGAGCTCGCTCGCCTCGTCGGCCGCGACCACGGCGAGCAGCTCAACCATGCCGACTGACTCTCTCGCGAAGAGCGAGGCTAGCCGGCATCCGTCGACGAGCACGGCGTCGAGCACGGCGGTGCGGAATGCAGACTCGTCGAGGAGAGGCACGTCGGCGAGCCGCGCCGGCTGTGCGTTTCTGCGTGCGAGAAATCGTCCGTCCATCGTCGTCACGCTCCGAGAAGCCGCGCCGCGGCTTCGAGCAACCTGGTGACCGGCTCGGGAATCCAGATGCCCATGACCAGCGCGAGCGCCAGACACGCGAACATCGGGACGACTTTCATCGGTGATTCCTTGTACGTCTTCCCCTCGGCATCGTCCGGGGGATCGCCCTGCACGACGGCGAGGACGGTACTTCCCATCCCGATGAAAATCACTGCGAGAAAGACGAGATAGAGCGCGGCGACAACATAACGCTGCGCATCGATCGCGGCGGTCAGGATCAGCAGCTCGCTCACGAACGGGCCGAATGGCGGCGCGCCGGTGATCGCGAGGAAGCCAACGAGAAAGAGGCTTCCAGAGATCGGAAGGCGACGCATCGCACCGGTAACGTCCTCGAGCCGCTTGCTCTTGAATGCGCGATGAATGTTTCCCGCCGAGAGGAAAAGAACTCCCTTCACGAGCGCATTGTTGACTGTGTGGAGCAGCGCGGCGAAGATCCCGGGCCCGCCAATGCCGATGCCGAGCACGAGAATCCCCATGTGCTCCACGCTCGAGTAGGCGAGCAGGCGCTTGAAGTCGCGCTGCCCGACCACGAAGACCGATGCGGTTGCCATGGAGAGCAGACCGAGCGCGATGAGCAGGCTTCGCGCGAAGTCGCCCTGCCCTCCGGCATCGGCGACTCGGTAGACGCGCAACAGCGCGACGAAGGCGCAGGTGGTCATGCCTCCAGCGAGCAGCGCGCCGACGACTCCGGGAGCCTCGCCGTACGCGTCGGGCTTCCAGGTGTGGAGCGGAGCGAGCCCCATCTTCGCGCCGTAGCCTACGAGGAGGAAGACGAACGCCGTGCGAAGCCAGGGCGCGGAGAGTCCGGGCGCACGACGGACGAGATCGGAAAAGAGCAGCGTCGGCTCGCCCAGCCCGATGAGCGCGGAGTAGGCGAGAAAGAGCGTGCCGAGAAGCGCGAGCGCGATGCCGACGGAGCCCACCATCAGGTACTTCCAGGTCGCTTCGAGCGATCGCTGGTTCTGGTTGAAGTAGAGCAGGAGGGCGGTTGCCAGTGTGGTCGCCTCCATCGCGCTCCACATGACCGTGAGGTGCTGCGAGAGCATCAGGAGGCTCGTCATCGCGAGGAAGACGAGGAGCACGGTGCAGAAGATGCGATTGGGACGCTCGGATCGAACGCGCAGGTAACCGATGCTGTAGATCGCGCAGACGAGGAAGACGATCGAGACGAGGACGAGGCCGAGGCTTCCGAGGGCGTCGAGCTCGAGCCAGGGGGAGATGTTGGTTAGGCGGAAGCCGAGTGCGACCACCGAAACGGCGGCCGCCAGGTGCCCCGCGCCCGTGATGGCGACGATCCACGGTCGCACGCGATCCGACGGGATCATGAACGCCAGGAGAGCGGCGACGAGCGGTACGATGACGAGGACGATGACCATCGCTACTCCCGAAGGCGCGAGAGCTGCTCGGTGTCGAGCGACGAGAACTCGCGCTGAATGTGGTTGAGAACGATGCCCATCACGAAGATGCCGACGAGCAGATCGAGAAGGACGCCGACTTCGACGACCATCGACTGGTAGAGGAGGAGCCCGAAGACGTAAATGCCGTTCTCGAGCATGAGGTAGCCGGCGACCTGTGAAATCGCCTTCCGGCGTGTGGTGAGCACGAGGAAGCCCGCCAGAAGCGTCGCGAGCGATGCCGGCACGAAGAGGGAGCTCTTGTGCGCCTCCGCGAGCGGCAGCTGGTCGGCGAAGAGGAGCGCGGCGGCTGTTCCGGTCGCGCAGAGAAAGAGTGACGGGATGAAGCCGAGGTACGGCTCGACTTCGTGATGGATGTGGACGTCGCGGATCGCCTTGAAGAGCAGGCTCGGGATGACGAGCCCCTTCAGCGCTGCGGTCGCTCCCACGAGCGCGATGAGGCGCAGCGTCGCGTGGGACTCCACGAAGATCGGCAGCAGGCTGAGCAGGATCCCCTGAAGGGCGACGACGCGGATCATCGCGCGCATGCTC
>JBPPMG010000508.1:0-3629 GCA_051305935.1 Thermoanaerobaculia bacterium | reverse complement strand
TACGGATTCTTCTCCGTGGCGCCCCGAGGGAGCATGCTCGTGTTTGGCGCCGCAATCCTCGCCTTCGTCGGCGCTGTCGCCGTCGTCTGCTTCGTCCGCCTAACGGGCACGATCTTCCTCGGAAGCGCGCGCACCGAACGCGCCGCACACGCGCACGAGGCACCGCTGCTCATGCGCGTTCCGCTCCTCATCCTCGCCGCAGCCGTCCTCGTGCCGGGACTCGTCCCAACGGCGCTTCTTAGGCCGCTCGACGTCGTCGCGCCCGGTGCGCGCGAGGCCATCGCGCCGTTCCTCGGTGCGATCGCACTTCCCGTTCAGCTCGTGGCGATCGGATCGATCGGCCTGTTCGCCGCGCTGCTCGCCCTGACTCGCACGAGCCCGCGCGCCGTGACCTGGGACTGCGGCTACGCCATGCCGACGGCGCGCATGCAGTACACGGGACGGTCCATCGGTGAGTGGATCAGCGAGCGCCTCACACCGGAGTTCCTGCGCCCGCGCGTCGACGCGCCGCTCCCCTTCGACACGTTCCCGGCGTCTGCAAGGCTCACTGTCGCGTCGCGTGAGCCGTTCTCGGAGCAAATCTACACGCCTCTCGTCACGCGATGGGCCAGACGCGCGATGCGCTATCGCTGGATTCAGCAGGGACGGTTGCCACATTACCTTCTCTATATCCTCGTGACCCTCGTCGCCGGGATCGGCTGGGCGGTCGTCTTTCCGCTACTGGGAGCGTGGCGATGAGCGCCCAACTCGTCCTGCTCGGCGCGCTCCTGTGCATCGCGAGCGGCGGCGTGGCCGTCCTACCGGGAAAGCGCCTCATCCGAATGACTCCCTTCGTATTCGTCACGGGGGCGATCGCGGGACTGGCAGGCTGCCTTCTCGGACTCACGTCGGCCACGACGACCGTCACGCTTCCATGGATGATCCCGGGAGGCGAGTTCAAAATCACTGTCGACGCGCTCTCCGCGTTCTTCGCAGCGCCCGCCTTCCTCATCGCAGGAGCAGGCGCACTCTACACCGAGCGCTACTGGCCTCCTGAACGACGGCGCGCAGCCTGGGTCCGCGGCTTCTTCGGCCTGCTCACCGGCTCGCTCGTGATTGTCATGGTCGCAGGGCACACGATCCTCTTCCTCGCGGCGTGGGAGATCGTGACGATCGCGGCGTTCTTACTCGTCGGAACCGAGGACGAAGACTCGACGCGTCGCAAGGCGGCCTGGCTCTACCTCGCCGCGAGCCACGTCGCGATGCTCGCGCTCTTCGCGATGATCGCGATCCTCCACTCCCTCACGCGGACGTGGGCGTTCGACGCGCTCCCGGCGGCAACCGCCAGCCTTCCCGTTGGAAAAGCGATCTTCGCACTCGCCGTCTTCGGATTTGGGATCAAGGCCGGCCTCATGCCGCTGCACGTCTGGCTGCCCGGCGCGCACGCTGCGGCTCCGTCACATGTCTCGGCGGTGATGTCCGGCGTCGTCATCAAGATGGGGATCTACGGGCTCGTTCGCATCCTCTCTCTCTTCGACGCGATTCCCTACTCGTTCGGGACGACGCTCCTCCTCCTCGGCATCCTCTCGAGCATCCTCGGCGTCGCCTTCGCGCTGGCGCAGCACGACCTGAAGCGGCTCCTCGCGTACCACAGCATCGAGAACATCGGGATCATCGTCTGCGGCCTCGGAATCGGCATTGTCGCCCAGGCGCATGGCTCGACGAGAATCGCCGTGCTCGGCTTCGCAGGCGCGCTGCTTCACGTCTGGAACCACGGCCTGTTCAAGTCGCTCCTCTTTCTCAGCGCCGGCTCGGCGATCGAGGCGAGCCACACGCGCGAGATCGATCGCATGGGAGGCCTCGCGCGCCGCATGCCGTGGACGGCGCTCGCATTCCTCACCGGAGCGATCGCGATCTGCGGGCTGCCTCCGCTGAACGGATTCGTCAGCGAGTGGCTCATCTACGTGTCGGCGTTCACCGCCGTGACGGCCCCCGAGGCCGACTGGAGCTGGCTGCTGGTCCTGGGCGTGCCACCCGCGCTCGCGCTCACGGGCGCGCTGGCCCTCGCCTGCTTCGTCAAGGCGTTCGGTGCCGTGTTTCTCGGAAATCCCCGCTCCCACGCGGCGTCGGCCGCGCACGAAAGCCCGTTAGGCATGCGAGCCGCCATGCTGCCGCTCGCTGCTGCATGCTTCGCGATCGGCCTCGCGCCGACGCTTCTCGGCCCGATGCTCGGGCACGCCACTGCCGTGCTCGCACCGGGGATGCCAGTCTCCGAGCTCGAAGGCGCGCTGCGCGGAGTTCAGACGAGCGCCATCGCGGTCGCCGTCGTCGCCGCGCTCGCGCTCGGAATCGTCTCGCGCCTCTCGAGGAAGCGTGGCGCCGGACCGACATGGGACTGCGGATATGCAGCGGTCGCCCCGCGCGCGCAGTACACCGCATCCTCGCTCGCCAAGTCGATCACCGAAGTCTTCGCGTGGGCCATGCCGGCCGTCGAGAGCGCGCCCGGCAAGCTTCCCCTCTTCCCTCGCGAGGCGAGCTTCGGGAGCCACGTTCCCGACACGGTTCTCGACCACGCACTACTTCCAGCCCTTCGCCGCGCGGAACGGCTCATCAGCTACGCGCGATACGCGCAGAGCGCGCGCGTGCAGTTCTACATCCTCTCGCTCGGCGTCACGCTGGTCGTCCTGCTTTTCTGGAGCGCGTTATGAGAGCTGTGCTTCAAAGTCTCCTGGTCGTTCTCGCGTCACCGCTACTGCTGGGAGTGATCAACAAGACCAAGGCGCTGATGGCGGGTCGGGTAGGGCCGCCGCTTCTCCAGTCGTACTGGGACATCGCGAAGCTGCTGCGGAAGGGCTCGGTGATCAGCGAGACGACGACGTGGGTTTTCCTTCTCGGTCCGGCGGTCGCGCTCGTGGTGCCTCTGCTCGCGTCTCTCATGCTCCCGCTCGCGGGAACCGAAGCGCCAATCGCCTTCACGGGCGACCTGATCGTCTTCGTCTACCTCTTCGCGCTGGCCCGATTCTGCACGACGGCCGCAGCGCTCGATACCGGCTCGGCATTCGAAGGGATGGGGGCGGCGCGCGAGCTGACGTTTGCGGCGCTGGCCGAGCCCGCGCTCTTCTTCGGCTTCCTCGCGCTCGCTCGCGTCTCCGGCGGCCTCTCGCTCACGAGCTTCATGACGATGGACGGCGCGCACTGGCGAAGCGCGAGCGCGGCGCTCGTGCTGGTCATCGCAAGCTGGTTCATCGTGCTGCTCGTCGAGAACTCGCGGGTGCCGTTCGACGATCCGAACACGCATCTCGAGCTGACGATGATCCACGAGGTCATGGTGCTCGACCACAGCGGGCCAGCATTCGGGATGATCCTCTGGGGCGCGGCGATGAAGCTGTTCGTCTACAGCGCACTGATCGTCGGCGTGATTCTCCCGGCGTCGGGGTCGGTGCTCGTCGATCTCTCCGCGATCCTGGGTGGCGTTCTCGTCGTCGGCGTGGCCATCGGACTCGTCGAGAGCGGCATGGCGCGGCTTCGCCTCGTCCGGGTTCCTCAACTTCTCATCACGGCGAGCCTCGTCGCAGGGTTCGCCGTCGTCCTGGTTCTGAGGTAACTCGATGCCGCCGATCGCAGACACCGTCCTGATCATGCTGCTGCTG
>JBPPMG010000493.1:0-2863 GCA_051305935.1 Thermoanaerobaculia bacterium | reverse complement strand
GAGCTATTGATCGTCGAAAAAAGAAGCGGGCGACCCGGCGGGTCGCCCCTACAAACGTCTGCTGTCGAAGCCTGCGCTCGAGATCAAGAGGCGCCTGCCGCGGCCATCTCTCAATTCCCAATTCTCAATTCAACCTACGCCGCCGGCGGCGTCTTGACCTTCAGTTTCGTGCCCTTCTCGATGTCCTTCTTGAACTTGGCAACCTCATCGGGCTGGATCATGCGGAAAGCGCGCTCGTTTGAAAAGGCGTTGTGGTCGCCGCGAAGCTCCGGGCGCCACTGGTCGGGGAAGGCACGCGACGGGAGATTCAGGTGAATCTCGTCGGGCTTGATCGACTTGTAGAGCGGGATGAACTCGGCCGCCTTCTTCGCATTCGCGGGCAGAAGCATCGTCTGGAGCGACAATGCGCCCTTGAATTCCGAGCGGAACGCGATGATCGACTCGACGAGGCCGTCGACGGTGAGCTCGTTGATCGGACGGTTGAGCGTCGAGAGAAGGTCGTCGGACGGGGCGTCGAGCTTGCACGCGACGTGGTCGGCGAGGCTCAGGTCCCTCCGCACGGCCGGAACGTTGAGCATGCTTCCGTTCGTCAGCACGACGATCGGCTTCTTCGTGAGGGCGCGAACCGCCTTGATCACCTCGCCGAGGTTGCTCGCCAGCGTCGGTTCGCCGTTGCCGGAGATCGTGATCACGTCGCAGTCGCGCCAACCCACCTTCTGGAGGTCGGCGATGACTTTGTCGGTCGGCACCCATACGCGCCGATCGACTGTCGGGACGTTGATGCGACCGAGTTGGCAGTATGGACAGCGGAAGGAACAGATCGAGTTGCTCAGCAGGAGGTCGATACCGAGGGAGTTGCCGAATCTCCAGGAAAACACCGGACCGTACACCGTGGAGTCAGGAGGGTTGTAGACCGATTCTCCGCTCATGCCGTCGCGCTCCTCGTCGTCGGACGCTGCTTCCACGCCACATAGGGACGCGCGAGCTGGCGCAGCATCCTGTTCTTCATCGAATAAAGCCGGGTCGAGAAGCTCTGCTCGACCAGGTCCGCGGCTTCCTCGGGTTGAACCACCAGCGACACCTCGATCGGCAGAATGCCGATCGGGATCCCGCCCCGCTTGCACGCTTCGTAGAGATAGGCGAAGACTTCCTTCATGGCCGCGGGATCGGGTGGGCTCACGTGCTCCATCTCGCTGCCCACTGTCGGGCGGAAGATGCAGACGGTCGGAAACGCGCCAGCGTTCACGATGCGGTCGATCCCGCGCTTGGTCGCCTCCAGCGGCTCGACGCCGGCGATGATCTCGCCCGACACGCGCCCCTTCCCGAGCTTCTTCGACGTGTATTCCATCGCGTCGAAGAACGCCTTCTGCCCCATCGTCTTTTCCTTCCCGGGGCAGAGCGACGCGAAGAACGCGGGATCCTCGAATTCGTAGCAGAACGAGAAGTGATCGCAGCCGGCGTCGATGAGCTCGTCGTACTGGTCCCATCGATGCTTCGGCATCGGCACCGCCTGGACGCCGATGAATCCGCCCACGCGCTCGCGCACCGCGCTGACGTAGGGCTTGCACTGCGTCAGGCCGTGCATCTTCTCTTTGCTGTCGATGTCCTCGTAGTGATACCCGGTGTTGAAGTGCGTGAAGACGGAGCCTGACTCGTCGCGTGCGGCGATCGCGGTCTCGACCACGTCGTCGACGCTCTTTCGCGACTCCTCGGCGACACCGACGTTCTTGCCCGTAGTGCAGAACTTGCAGGCCGATGCGGGAGTGAGCGCCCAGTAGAGGCAGCGGTTGGAGACGTAGATGCCAAGGTAATTGCCCTGCAGCACGCCGATCCGCGACATCTCCGTACCGCCCGACGTCAGGCGCGAATACCACTTCGGCTCCGGAGGGATGCCGACCGCGTACGATTCGTCGGTCCGCTCGTCGACCACGAAGAACTTTCCACCCGACTCGGTCATCAGGAACGGCGATTTCGCGGCGAACGGCTCGAGCACGGGCACGTTCATCCAGATGTCTTTCCGCGGCGACGGGATGAGGATCTCGAGGCCCGACCCGAGTCCGGCCCGGGTTCGCGCGATCCGTCGTCCGACTTCGCCCGCATGGGATTGCGGGTCGATCCGCATTCCGAGGCAGAACAGTTCGATCTCGAGCTCAACTGGTCGCAGCAATCCGTTCTCCTTGCACTTCGTCCGGCGTCACGAGTAGCGCGTCCGGATCTCGGGCCGCAGGCCCGATCGCGGGCCGTGGCTTCCGCCGGCAGGTGCCTTCTCGTGTCGCATTCATGTTCGTGGAGCCGGTGTCCAGCGTGGGGTGACCATACTTACCCAGCGGTGTGACGGATGGCACAGGCTCATGTCCGTAGGCGATCCAGACTCGACGAAGCGAGCTATCGGAGGTTCCCGACGATGAATGATGTTAACCCGGTGAACGGCCCGCGCGCCATCCGGCGCGCCGACGCGATCGCCAATCTTCGAACGGCCTTGCTGGATCTCACCGACGACCAGCATTCCATGTGCCAGGTCGCGTCCGAGCGCGGCATCCTCTGCCACGGCTTCCGGCATTTCACCGACGACGAGCTCCGCGATCGTTATGACTGGCTGGTTCGCAAGAATCCGACAGTCACTCGCGCCGAGCTCGAGAGCATGGCGAACCTCTGGCAGCTCGCCCGCCAGGTTCTCGAAGGCGTTCCGCTTGCGTGCGACGCTCAGCGGATCGAGCACGACACATGCAAGGGCTGGGACGACTTCACGAACGAGCAACTCGAGCAGTATCACCGTGAAGTCGTCGGCGAGAGCGTCATCGTCGTCGCGTGAACGTGGCGCAGACACTCCTGTCTGCGCGCGGCGCGAAGCGCCGCAACCAGC
>JBPPMG010000488.1:0-2510 GCA_051305935.1 Thermoanaerobaculia bacterium | reverse complement strand
CTGCCTGCGCGCCGCCGAAGGCGGCCAGTGTGCCAGCCGACCGCGGGATTCGATGGCGGCGCTTTGCGCCGCGTGCAGGCAGGAGTGCCTGCGCCACACCCTCAGCCCCTGCCTGTTTGCTATGACCTATGACCTATGACCTATGACCTATGACCTTTGACCCGCCCTTCTGCCTGCTCGTCGCCTCTCGCCTTTCGCCTCCCGCCCGCCTTTAATCAATATCCTGCAAACACGCTAACTCCGAAGGCAGTTGACGCGTCGAATTGGGTAGAATCGCGCGAGCCTTGCGAGTCGACCGACCAACCGTGAAGCCGGCGGAAACCCTCGGGCGGCATCTTCGTACAAAAGGCGTGACTAGGAGGAGCGAGTTCATGAGATTTCGAACTTTTCTGGCCGGGTTGGCCCTTGCGACGCTCGTCGCACCCACGTCGAGCGCGCAGGAGGCGCTGCCGCTTTCGCTCGACCAGGCTGTGAAGACCGCGCTCGAGAACAACCTCGGCGTGCAGATCCAGTCGTACGACTTCAGGATCCTCGGCGAGACCGCGCGAGGGTCGTACGGTCTTCTCGACTGGTTCACGTTCGGGACGCTGAGCGCTTCGGAAACGGAGCAGGCGACGTCGGACATCACGCAGTCGTCGAATTCCGAGCTGAGGCTCGTCAACGTCGGCGCGGAACACCTGTTCTCGACGGGCACGACCGTCGGCTTGCAGTTCAACAACTCCCGCAGCTCCGAAGACTCGCAAGCCTTCCAGCTTCCCAGCTTCTACCAGTCGAGCATAGGCGCGCAGATCACCCAGCCGCTGCTTCGCAATTTCGGCGTCGACGTTACGCGCCGGGGCATCAACATAGCGCGGAACAACCTGGGGATCAGCCGCGAGTCGTTCCGCAGCGTGCTGCTCGAGACGGTGAACTCCGTCGAGGCCGCCTACTACGACCTGGTCTTTGCCCAGCGCGACCTCGAGGTGCAGAGGCAGTCGCTCGACCTCGCGCGCGAGCAGGAGCGCATCACGCAGATCCGCATCGACGTCGGAGCCGACGCGCCGCTCGACATCCTCGAATCGCAGGTTTCGATCGCGCAGCGCGACCAGGAAGTTCTTCTCGCCGAAGCCGCCCTTAGCGCCGCCGAGGACACTGTCCGCAGGTTGCTCAATCTCCCGATCGAAGAGTGGGACCGTCCGATTGTCACCGACGCGAATCTCGAATACCAGCAGCTGTCGATCGACATGGGCGCATCCGTGGCGAGGGCGTTCGAGCTTCGGCCCGAACTGAAGCAGTCGACGCTGCAGCTGGAGAACCGAAAGATCCTCCAGAACTTTGCGAGTAACCAGGTGCTCCCGACGCTTGACCTCTCCGCGAGCTACCGCTACACCGGCCTCGACGAGGACTACAGCGACGCGTTCGACCAGGTCTCGGGCACCGACTTCCCGGGCTGGCAGGTCCAGCTGCAGTTCGGTCTGCCGATCGCGAACACCCAGGCACGCGCCGACGCGCGCCGTGCGCAGCTCGAGTTCGAGCAGACGGTGACGACTGAGGCCCAGACGAAACAGACGATCACGGTGGAAGTGCGTCAGGCGATCCGCAACATCGAGACTGCGCTCAAAGGAATCGCGGCGACGCAGGCGGCGCGCGACGCGGCCGAGAAGAACCTCGACGCCCAGCGCAAGCGCTTTGATAACGGTATGAGCACGAACTTTGACGTCCTCCGCGTTCAGAACGACCTCGCCAACGCGCGCCGGGCCGAGCTCCGCTCGCTGACCAGCTACCAGAAGTTCGTGACCGAATATCACCGCGCAGTGGGCGACCTGCTCGAGCTTCGCAACATCGAGGTGCAGGAGCCGCAACCGTTCGACCTTCCCGGCAGCAGGCTGGAGAATGTCGAGTGGCTTCAGTACAGAACGTACTCAAGGTAAGGATCGCGACCGAATGACTCGCGACCGGATGCAGACTGCTGCGTCCGGTCGCTTGCCGTTTGAGCGACTCGCGATTTCGTTCCGTGGTGGCCAGCCCGGAGCGCGAATGGAGGAGGGACTCTCATGACTGAACCAGTGATGGAAGGCGGGGGCGTAACGCCGCCCACGGCATCGAATCCGGCGAGTCTTATGGTGGGCGCTCTCTTCGCGCCCGCGGAGACGTTCGGAAAGGTCGCGCAGCGGCCGGTGTGGGTCGTGCCGCTGATCATCTACGTGCTGCTCTCGATCGTCGGGACGGTGATGGTGATGCCGAAGCTCGATTTCGAGTCGGCGGTCCGCGAGCAGCTCGAGAAGAGCGGCCAGGAGATCGACGAAAAGCAGCTCGAGATGATCATCAGCATCCAGAAGCCGTTCATCTACGCCGCGGCCGTGTTCTTCATCCCGTTTGCGATCGTGGTGATCGCGGCGGTCAACATGGCTGGATTCCGCGCATTCGGCGGCGTAGGAAGATTCGCGCAGTACTTCTCCGTGACGATCTTCGCGTGGATGCCGCTGCTCGTGCAGTCGCTTGTCGGCCAGGTCGTGATCATGACGCGCAAG
>JBPPMG010000466.1:0-4733 GCA_051305935.1 Thermoanaerobaculia bacterium | reverse complement strand
TCCCAAATTTTTCATTTTTCCGATCTGACCCCATCGCCTCACCGAGCCTGCCGAGCATGTTCAATCATGCCGCGCTGCCGGGCGGGGAGGGATGGTTCGGGCGGCTCGATGATCTATCCGCCCCGACGCTGATCATTCATGGAACGGAAGACCCGGTGCTCCCCTATGTCCACGGGCTCACCTTGAAGGCCGCGATCCGCAATTCGACGCTGCTGACTCTGGAAGGAACCGGTCATGAGTTGCATCGCAACGACTGGCCCGTGATCCTCTGTGCGGTCGAGCGGCACACCGCTTCGTGAGCTGCTGGGGTCACACCCAATGGCCCCGAGTTAGGCACGCCACGCGCGGCAGTAGCCGTCATTCCGAGCGGGGAAACGGCACGGGGCGCCGGTGAGGTGAGGGATGAACCGGAGTGGCTCTGAAGGGCATCAAGCCGGCGCCCCGGAGTCCGATCGAAGGAAGGCCCGGAGGCGGCGCGTAACGCCGTAGGATCGGTAGCCCCCGACTTCAGTCGGGGGGGCGATGTCGAAGAACGAAGAAGGCGCCGCGTAGCGCCGCCGGAGTTCGCGGTTCGCCCTGGTCATGCGACGCCAGGATCCTGCGCCGCTGACGCGGCGCGGTGTATTGGGTCGCACTCATTCCCCACAGCTGAAGCTGTGGGCTACCGATCCCTCGCCGCTGAAGCGGCGGAGTGAGCCGCGAGGAAGTCTGTGGACGGGTCCGCTTCACGCGTCCCTGGCTCATTTTGGCTCGGTCGGCGTGACGGCCCGAACGATGGTTCATTAGAAGCGGAGCGAGGAATCTGTAAAACGTTTCTTGACTGCTTCCTCGACAGCGAATCGGCGTGTTGCCAGGGTTGTCGCTATGGAATCGTTCAGGTTAGTCGTCTTGCAGATTCCTCGCTGCGCTCGGAATGACGGCTTCGGAGCCCCAGCCCCTGGCTCCCGAAACTGTGGCAGACTCGCGGAGTGATCGACACGGCGACTCTTCCTGACATCCCGGCTGAACGGGTGAAACTCCGATGGCTGACGGACGCGGATATATCCGCTCTGTACGCGGTGTTCTCGGACCCCGATGTGATGCGGTATTGGAGCAGTGAGCCGATGCGTGCGGAAGCGGACGCGCGGGCGCTGCTCGACGACATTCAAGCGTGCTTTGCCGCGAAGTCGCTGTTCCAGTGGGGGGTCGCACGTCGGGAGGACGACCGGGTGATCGGCACGTGCACGCTCTATCACCTCGACGGGCGGAACCGTCGTGCAGAGATCGGCTTCGCTCTGGGACGGGAGCACTGGGGCCGGGGCTTGATGCAGGAAGCGCTCGGGGCCCTGCTCGGCTACGCGTTCGACACACTGAACCTGCACCGGGTCGAAGCGGACGTCGACCCTGGAAACGCCGCGTCTCTGCGGCTGCTCGAGCGGCTCGGGTTCGTCCGCGAGGGCATGATGCGGGAGCGGTGGCTGGTCGGCGGAGGAGTGCAGGATTCCGTGATCCTGGGATTGCTTCGGCGGGAATGGAGCGAGCAGGGGTGGGGTCTACCATCGGTCTCGTCCCCCTAACTGCCACAAATCCGATGGTAGAACCCCATGCCCCACGCGTGGCTGCGATCACCTCTGCTGGCCGGAACTCGACATCGACGTCTCCATCGAGTCGATACGCCATCCCGAGAGAAATTCCCTTGCGTGCGCGAGTTGGCGCCTAACTGGTCGCAGCCGACGCCGACGCAACGACCCGGGGGGCGCGAGATCGCTCCACTGGCGACAATCAAGCAGGTTGTCGTCCTGAACGGAGTGAAGGATCTCTCAAGCTTCTATCGTCGCGCGATGAGGAAGGACTGAAGTTCTGGATGGTAGAAGCCTGCGAGGCCCTTCGCTTCGCTCAGGGCGACTTGTCTCCCGTGCCACGCCAGCAACCTGGCGCGGCAACGCACTCACCGATCCCCGATCTGTCCTTGACCGCGCTCCGCTTGTATACATTGCAGCGCTATGTATAATGCTGCCATGTATGCCGGCGCCGAGCCGATCGGGGCTGCGCGAAGGTGAGTCATGGAGATCAACAAAGACCTGATTGCCGCTTCCTCGACCCCGATCGTTCTCGCGATTTTGGCCGAGGAGGACAGCTACGGCTACGCCATCCTCCAGCGCGTCCGCGAGTTGTCCGCCGGGCAGCTCGAATGGACGGACGGGATGCTCTATCCCGTGCTGCACCGGCTCGAGCGGCTCGGCCACGTCGAAGCGCGGTGGGAAGTCGCCGAAACGGGCCGCCGCCGCAAGTACTACCGGATCACCTCCGGCGGTCGGGCGCAACTCACCGAGGAGCGCAGGCAGTGGCAAGCGGTCGACGCGACACTGCGCGGCATCTGGCAAGTGCTCTCGATTTCCGTACCACGCACTCATCCGACCCACGGCGCGGCTCTGCTGCAGGGAGCCTGATCCATGCCGATTCCAGATCGCAACGCGTCACTCGAGGAGCAGATCGACCAGTGGCGGAACTACCTCCGTCGCCGGCAGGCGATCCACTCCGTCGACGTGGAAGAGCTCGAAGACCATCTGCGCGAACAGGTCGCGGTCCTCATGAGCGCGGGGCTCGCAGCCGATGAAGCATTCCTTGTGGCGGTGAAGCGCCTCGGCGATCTCGATACTCTCTCGCGGGAGTTCGCGCGCGAGCATTCGGAACGCCTCTGGAAACAACTCCTCGTCGACTCGCCGGAATCGGGCGAGCCGCGAACGGGTGTGCGAGTGGATGCAATCGTCGCCTTCTGCCTCGCCGTGGCGGCGGCCGTCGCGGTCAAGCTGCCGATGCTCTTCGGCATGGATCTCGACGCCGACGGCGGATGGTACGCGCGAAACGCGAGTCTCTTCGTGCTGCCGTTCCTGACCGGCTACTTCGCCTGGAAGCGCCGCCTCGACACGGGCACCATTCGCTGGCTCGTCGCGGGTTTCGTCGTGGCGGCCGTGTTCGCCAACGTGTATCCCTTCGCCCCGGGCAGTTCCACCGAGCCGCTCACGGCGCTGCACCTGCCGATCGCGGTCTGGCTGCTGGTGGGAATCGCATACGCCGGCGGCCGCTGGAGCCAAGCCGCGGGACGCATGGACTTCATCCGATTCTCCGGTGAGCTCTTCATCTACTTCGTCCTGATCGCCCTCGGCGGCGGCGTCCTCACGGCCTTCATGGCGATGCTCTTTGCGGCGATCGGAATCAACGCGGAGCCATTCTTCGAGTCGTGGATGCTGCCGTGCGGAGCCGTCGGGGCCGTCGTGATCGCGTCATGGCTGGTGGAGGCCAAGCAGAGCGTCGTCGAGAACATGGCGCCGGTGCTGACGCGCCTCTTCACGCCGCTTTTCGCGGCCCTGCTGCTCACGTTCCTGGGGACGGTGCTGTGGACCGGGCGGGGAGTCGGGATCGACCGAGGCGTGCTCATCGCGTTCGACCTGCTTCTGGTGGTCGTCCTCGGGCTCCTGCTCTACTCCATCTCCGCGCGCGATCCCCGGGCGCCCGCGGGCGTGTTCGACGTGCTGCAGGTGGTGCTGGTGATCAGCGCGCTGCTGGCCAACGCGGTCGCGCTCGGGGCCATCGCCGCGCGCATCAGCGAGTTCGGCTTCAGCCCTAACCGCGTTGCCGCCCTCGGCGAGAACGTAATTCTCCTCGTCAACCTGGCATGGTCCGCCGTGCTCTACGTCCGCTTCCTGAGAGGGACGGAATCGTTCGCGCGCCTCGAACGATGGCAGACGGCTTACGTTCCCGTGTATGCCGTCTGGGCAGCATTCGTCGTGATCGTGTTTCCGCTGGTGTTCGGCTACCGCTGACCGATTGCGCGGGTGACGCGCGACGACCGCGTACCCTGTCCCGTCGCCGCGCGAACGCGCCTCACGTAGGGCACGAGACTGCCGTCCGTGCCCTATGGCACGAAGTGCTGCGGCGGGATCGTGTCGTCGACGATGAGGCTGAGCTCGGCGCAGAGTCGGATCAGCGCGCGGGTCGGCTCATCCGCGTGCTCGTAGTCCTTGCAGAGCAGGTCGACCTGCTCGTCGTCCTCGAAATGCCAGATCGTGAAGCCTTCCCCCGGCTGCTGCGACTCCCACGTCTTCGTCTTCGTCCAGCGTCCCGTCGAGAAGGTGTACCGCACGTAGCCTTCGTCGCGAAGCTCGTGCGCGGTCTCCATGGCGGCGATGGTGTCGCCGTGATGAACGGGGGCGATCTCTTCTCCCGCGACCACCTGTTGCATGAGCCTGCTCGCCCAGGCAGGCGTCGCCCCGGTGGCGTTGCGTACCTGCTCGTCGAGCGCGTTCCGCACGAACGATTCGATGAGGCGCTTGATCGGCGTGCGGCTCGATCCCTCGGGAATCTCGAACCTGACGCCGGTGACATAGGCGGAGGTGGATCCGAAGCGGTCGACGGAGCTGCGGATCACCGCGGCGGGAATGGAGATATCTTCGTCCTTCCAGCGGAAGCGAAGCTCGACGACGTGTCCGACGCGCAGCGGGTTGAAGTGGTGGAGGCGCGCGCCGCCGACGCTGATCTCGACCAGTTCGACTTTAACGGCTCCAGCGAGCCCTTCGAGCCGCGGCAGCAGCCGGATGCGCTCGACTTTGCGGCGGTGGTGGGTTTTCCTCATCATGTTCTCCCTGACACGTCTTTACCGGCCCTTACCCGGCGCTCCGCGCGCGCAGAAAATCCGACGCGGCCTTCGCTTCCAGCGGGCGGCTGAGCAGGTACCCCTGCATCTCCTCGCAGCC
>JBPPMG010000042.1:0-2402 GCA_051305935.1 Thermoanaerobaculia bacterium | reverse complement strand
CCCCTCCGTGCCGCCGATTCGCTCCAGCTCGCGGCGGCCTGGGTTCTCTCCGAGCAGGAGCCCGCTTCCGTGACGATTGTCTCCCTAGACGATCGCCTCCGGGATGCAGCACGGCGTGAGGGATTCGCCTTCCTGCCGCGTGAGATCTGAGGGGCCCGGCAGAGTTGCGGGGAGCGCCTCCGGCGTACGGGGTCTTCGCCGTCGAGCGGCGCGATACCGGGAAGTGGAAGGCCTTGAGCCGGCGCGGAGCGCCGAAGGATCGGTAGCCCCCGACTTCAGTCGCAATGGCGTTAACTTAGCGCGCATCGCCCGCTGAGCATTGCGAGGTGTGACGCCGGACATCGATGTCGCGTAGCGACAGCCGAGCTTAGCCCCCGGTCCCGCTCCGCGGGACCGGGGGCTAAGCTCCAGCGCCGCTACGCGACGCGCATCCGTCTTGCTCAGCCCTGGGGGCAACCCGCAATGGCGTTCCCTTAAGTTGACGCCGTTGCAGCTGAAGCTGTGGGCTACCGATCCGTCGCCGCTGACGCGGCGAGCAGATCCCTCGCTTCGCTTCGGAATGACAGCGGGTCGGATCGTGGAGAAGGGGCCAAGAGAAGGGGCCAGAGCTTCGCTCTTCTGTCAACGCGACTGGATGGGCTGGTACGAAGGGCTGCACCGGCTGCGATCGATTGCGGCGGCGCTCCGGTTGCGAAGCTCGGGCCACGTTCATGATCTGATCACCATGGCGGACAGAGCGCTGAACGACGACCGCGAGTTGCGCGGGATGCTCGAGGCGGCCTGCGCGGGCCTCGGTTGAATCGGCTGCCGGCGGCGCGGAACCAACTCCGACAATCGAGATCGGTCCAACGTCGATGACGTGAGGATCGAGGTCTGTCCCGACTTGACGGAAAGGGCTGGCTTACGCCACAACGCGAGCCGTGAGCGTCCGGGCGCGGGCGAAATCCGAACGAAATCCATCCGGTATGCGACCTGATCGTGTCGCAGAAGGGATCTGCAGCGCGAACGACATCATTGCGCCGGCTGTGTTGTGCGCCTGGAAGCGAAAACCAGAGCTCTGGCCCCCTTTTCGATGGAATCGAGAAAGGCCGACGAGGGTTGGATAAGATCACTTCCGATGGATCTCGAGACGACGAAAAGGGTTCTGGCAGCGCTTGAAAGGGAGCGGGTGGAGTACGTGATCTTCGGAGCGGTGGCGCTCAATTTGCAAGGCCTGGCGCGTGCGACCGAAGACCTCGACATCTTCATCGCGCCGACGACGGTGAACGTCGAAAAACTCAGGACGGCGCTGCATTCGGTTTTTGCCGATCCCGAGATCGATCAGATCACGGCCGACGATTTGTTGGGCGAGTACCCAGCCGTAAAGTACGTCCCCCCCGCGGGGGATTGGTACATGGACGTTCTGACGCGGCTCGGTGAAGCCTGGCGGTACGCAGATCTGGCATCGACGAGAGTCGACTTCGACGGCGTCGAGGTTGCGGTCGTGACCGCGGAGACACTCTGGAGAATGAAGCGGAACACAGTTAGGCCGAAGGACTGGGGCGACGCCGCGCGGCTTGCCGAGCGGTTCGGCTTTCGGGAGTGATGATGCCGGTCTTCAAGTATCGCGATGTTTCCGAGATGAAGGACCTTTGGCGCGAGCCGGGCGATCCGCGCCTGTTCCGGGCCATTGCCGGGGTCTGGGCGATGGCGGCTCGGCTGACCCAGCTTCGTTTTCCGCCTGGCGTGCATCGCGCCCGGAGCATCGAGGCATCCAATCGGCTGACCGACGAATGGGAGGCGGCGAACTCTCGTGCCTTCCATGAGCGACGGCGGCTGGCGGCGGCGCCCGCAAGTCGCGACGAAAAACGGTGATCGGCAGAGAGGCTCGCCGCCTGCTCACCAAGTACCATCGATGCAACGCGGCGCGAGCGCGACGGACTCGATCGAGAAGCGCTGAAATGGTGCCAGGGGATGGCACCATCTGCCAGGACCGCTTCGACTCGCTGAACCTATTGATTCATCAAGGACATCCCGCAGGCCTGCATGGCGGAAGCGAAAACCGAAGCACTGACCCCATCCGCGGGCATGTCCCGCGACCGGCAGATGCACGTCTGGTGGGGCACCGAGGTCGAGTGCGTGTCGACACTTGCGCGGCTCGACCGGGAACGCATCGATCCGGCGATCCTCTCGTCCGCGCTGGAGCGCCTCACAGCCTTGCGCGAGGACTGGCATGAGGTCGCGCCGGGGACGCTGGTTCGGGAGACCGCGAAGCGGCTCCTTCGAGTTCATCCCCTCCGTGCCGCCGATTCGCTCCAGCTCGCGGCGGCCTGGGTTCTCTCCGAGCAGGAGCCCGCTTCCGTGACGATTGTCTCCCTAGACGATCGCCTCCGGGATGCAGCACGGCGTGAGGGATTCGCCTT
>JBPPMG010000322.1:0-7023 GCA_051305935.1 Thermoanaerobaculia bacterium | reverse complement strand
GGGAACGGGAGATTGCCGACGCGATTCTGGCGAGGACTCGATCGCGCCCGATCGTGGCGCTCGATGGCCCCATCCGGACGACTTTCTGGAAGCTGCGTGGCTCGCGCGTGGTCGTCTCGCCCGACACAGGGCCGCTTCATGCGGCCGTCGCGATGAATCGGCCGGTGATTGGCCTTTATGGATACTCCGACCCCCGCCGCACCGGTCCGTACAAACGCTTCCAAGACCTCCTCGTCGATCACTACCGCGCCGATCCAGAGACGCCGATCGGCCGCTCCACGCACCGCGGCCGGATGGATGGAATCACCGCCGTCGAAGTCCTCGATAAAATCCGTCTCGCATTGCAACGCTACCGCTGAAAGTTGGTGAAGTTGCGTATCAGGAAACCGACTTTCCGTATCGGATGCGGGGCGAGCGGCCGCCAATGTCATGCGGCTGTCGCTTCCAAGTACGCCATTGGGATCGTGAGCGAAAGACCGGCGCTGTCGCGCGCGAGAAAATCTAGGCGCTCCTGCAGCCGTGAAAACGTGGCGACTTCCGACCCGGCGGCGACGCTCTTCCACGCTGGTAGGAACCCCAGGCGAATGAAGTAGTGGTTCAGCAGCGCCGTGCCGCTGGCGAAACGCATGCACGCGGAGCGCTCAATGACGCGAGTCACGATGAACCCCCCACCTTCGAGGAGTGCCCGAGTGCCGTCGACGGTTGCGCGGCCTGCGATATGGTCGCCGAGGCGCTGGAGGGCCGCGTCTTCACCAGCATCGGTCAAGACGTCACGCAACACGTCGTAGAGCTCGGACATGTGACCCTGCAGGTTCGTCGTCAGCGCCAGCGTCGCTCCTTCGCGCGCTACGCGCCGGCATTCACGCAGGACAGCAGGGGCATCATCGAAGTTGTTCAGGCCGAGATTCGACACGATGAGATCGAACGTCTGATCGGCGAATGGCATGGCGGCGCCATACGCCTCGTGCAGCGTCACGTTCGGCGTCCCTCGTGCAGCAAGCTTCTCGCTCGCTCGCCCCAGCGCCGCGCCCCAGGGATCGACGCCATGCACGTGCGCCGGCGGGCCGAGGCGATCCGCCAACTCGATGAGTGGGAATCCGGTGCCGCATCCGACGTCGAGAGCGACGTCTATGCCCGCCAGCGGGGCATGCTCGAGCAGGAGCAGGCCGAACATTGCGGACCAGAGCGACAGCTCATCGTACGCGGCTACGGCGGCAGCGGAGGACAAATCGACTTCGCCGTGCAGGTAGTCGAGCTCGTGCATGCTGCATCGTAAACTGCGGGTCGATCTCACGACAGCCCTGACACCTGCTTTCCTTCGGTGCTCGAGGTCGGCGCGCTCTGCGGCGTTCCCATGGCACCAGACCAGATCGAAAGGATCATGAAGCTGATGGATCGCGCCGTGGTGACGGACGTCCTGAAGAACGAAGACGACGAGCCGCCGGCGCCGCCGTGACCTCGGCCACGTGCGGTCCCCGCTCGATTGCGGGGGCGGCTCCTCTCGTATTCGTTCGCGCCCCAGACGAGGAACGGATCGCCCGGTCCGCTCGTCGCCGATTCGACCAGGGCGGCTCGTGACTCCCTATTTCGAAAACACAGTGTTGCGTGACGCGCAAACGGCCGTTCCGATTCTCCCGCATCGAATCATTATTTCCGAGGTGGGGTCGGGAAATGCCCCCGGCGGACACTCCTGAGGGTATGGGAGAGAAAGTGAGCAACCTCAGGACTATGAAAACCGTGCCGATGATCGCGTTGGTAGCACTCGTGCTGTTGGCCGCCCCGCTCGCCGGGGAACCCGCGCCGGTGTACTCGACCCTGCGCGCTCTTCCGATCCCGCAGCTGGCGTCGCCCGAGGCGATCGCCGTCGATGCGGCGGGCACGGTGTACGTCGCCGATACAAAGAACCATCGCATCGTCGCGCATGCCGTCGATGGAACGACGCGCCTCGTCGCCGGGTGCGACGACACTCGCCTACGGTTGGGATGGGTTCCTCCCGACGTCCGTGCAGTGGAGTGGCGGCGTCGCGGGTGAGGTCGGGTGGACGTACAACGACGGCTTCACCATCGCGACCGAGAAGGTCAACGGTGCTTCGATTGCGTTCGACTACGATCTCGACTCGCTGTTGACGAAGGCGGGCGCGATGACGATCCGGCGCGATTCCGCGAACGGGCGGATCACCGGGACGACGCTCGGGCGCCTCGTCGACGAGTTCGGCTATGACGCAAACGGGCGCCTCGCGACGTACGGGCGGATCGTCGAGAAGCGGGAGAGCCGGTACGGCGTGACCCTCGTCGAGGGCTACGGCTACGATCTCGCCGGCCGGCTCGGGACGGTCCATCGGAACGGCGTCCTCGAGGCGACGTATGCGTACGACGCGAACGGCAACCGTCTGTCGAAGACGACGCCGTCGGAAACCGAGACGGGAACCTACGACGCGCAGGACCGCATGTTGGCGTACGCGGGTGCGAGCTACACGTACACGGCGAACGGGGAACTGCGGACGAAGACGGACGCCTCCGGGACGACGACGTACGACTACGACGTCCTCGGAAATCTGCGGCGGGTGGATCTGCCCGACGGCACGGTGATCGAGTACATGATCGACGGGCAGAACCGGCGGGTGGGGAAGAAGGTGAACGGGGTGCTCGAGCGGGCATGGCTCTACGCCGATCAGCTCAACCCGGTCGCGGAGCTGGACGGCGCGGGAAACGTGGTCTCCCGCTTCGTCTACGGCACGCGCACGAACGTGCCGGATTACATGATCCGCGGCGCCGCGACGTACCGGATCGTCTCCGATCACCTCGAAACGTGAACTGCCGAAAATCAATTGGGTATTGCGGCGCTGCTTCGAAGCCCACACCACCATGGGGTTGGCCCAGGAGGTGACAGTATGTCGATCAAGCATCTGATGTCTGCGGGCATCCTAGCGATCGTCGGCCTGTTGGCATTCTCAGGTTTGCAAGCGATTTCGGATCTCGGTGGATGGGGCCCCTCCGCCAAGACGGTTCGCGTTCTGCAATCTCCGGCGCATGACACGACTGTGGTCGCTCTGGAGGGGATTCTCTGGTACGCGAGCGCTGTGTTGGCCTCCGGCGCCGGGATTCTGACTGGGCTTGTCGTCGGCATAGCTCGGCGTCCGAGGACGACCCGGCTGACGGTCGTTGTCGCCACGGTACTCTGGTCGTTGCCAATTATTGTTCTTTACAGTTCGGCGCCGCTTCAGATGATGGTCGGAATCGTGAGCTTCTGCTTCACCCTCGCGGGAGCATTGGCTTTCGGGGGAATGCTCTCGCTCGAGGCGGAACGAAGATGAAGCTAGGGGGAGCACTTCTTGGCGCCGCTTTCGGGGGGGCCGTCGGCTTCGCTCTATTCGGGGTGCACGACCCGGGAGGGCGTCTTTCAGTCGCGATCCTCGCGATCGCCTTCGGTGCCGTCGCGATGATCTGGGCGCGTCGAGGGCTTGAGCGCCTTCTTTCGATTCTCCGTCATTTTCTTCCTTGAGGCACAATCCTCGGGGCGTTATTCAGGACGACGGAGCAAGAGTACTCGACCAGAACGCGCGACAAGCTGCTCGACAGCGAAGGCCGGGAGCATGTCCGCGAGGTGGACGCGCGCTGTTTGGGACAGATGTAAAGCGTACGATTCGAGCGATCGCCACACACCAGAAGCCCGTCCATGGGGAGCCTGGTATCGATTACGAAGTAACTCCAATCATGTCCGACGTCGATCTGAACCGCACGAAGCGCGAAGAGGAGGAGTAGGCGAGTTGGGTGGCGAGCCCGTCATCCGTCGTTGCGGTTGTGATGGTGGCCTATGAAACGCCACGCACGCCGTCTCGCTGTACTCTGCCTCGCGGGCCTGTTGGCCTACAAGGTGACAGTGGCTGCGTTTGCCGCCAGGATTCCGGGGCAGCCTTTTCATGGTTTCGCCGCGCCCGGGAAAAGTTGGGAAAAATTGGAAGTTGGGAAAAATTGGGGTCCGAAAAACCAACTTTTCGCCGGCTCGCCGAGGTGCTGAGAGTGTGGGGGTGAGGCGGAACAACTGAGGCAGGCGAGGCGAGCGCCACCCGCCGCGGATGCCTGTTATGCCCGACTGCGGGAGAAGATCCGAAACCCGATGATCGAATGAGGCCTGGCCAGAGGCCTGGAAACGGTAGAGAAAAGTTGGTTTTCCGGACCTGACCCCGACTTTTCCTGGAAACGGTAGAGAAAAGTTGGTTGTCCGGACCTGACCCCGACTTTTCAACTTTTCCGAAAGCCGCATCGCTGGTACCATTCTCAGCTTCCAAACACGGTTTCCAACCTGAGCTCGCGGCGGATCTGCGGAGAGCAGCTGTGAGCGGCCTTTGGCCGGCGCGCGAGGGATATCTGTCTAACGCAGTCCTCATTGCGAAAGGATGACGATATGAAAGTTTTGTCTCGCACCGGTCGTGTCTCGCTTTTGCTGGTCGTGGTCTTCGCCGTCTGCGTTGCGGCCCCCTCCTGGGCTCAGGAGGAGGAAGGGGCACTCGTGCCGCGCGGGGCCGAGCTCCCGTCGATCGATGTCGGCGGGGACCTCGAGCTTCCCCCTCCGGTCGTCGTCTCGCCGGGCTCCAGCCCCTCGTCGGGTGGTCCCGCGACGCAGCTGGACAAGGTGTTCACGAGCCTCGCGTTCGGCGACAATGCGACGCTCAACGGGTTTTACACGATTCCGCCGGATCCGATCGGAGCGGCCGGCCGGACGCGCATCATCGCCGTGACGAACGTATTGATCGAATCGCGTTCGAAGGGCGGAGCGCTCGACTGGCGCGACGGGCTTTCGGGGTTCTTCGCTCCGGTCGGCCTGATCGCGGGCGGACGGCTGTTCGATCCGAAGATCGTCTACGATCCGCACGCTGACCGCTTCGTCGTCGTCGTGCTGGAGCTGCGTACCGGATCGACGGCAACCCTGGCGCATCCGAACAACGCGTCTCGGATCCTGCTGGCCGTCTCCAGGGACGGTAACCCCACCTCCGGAGCGGCGGACGAGTGGGTCTTCGCAGCGATCGACGCGAAGTTCACTGCCTCCGGGTACGACTTGTGGGCCGATTACCCGGGCCTCGAGGTCGACGACAAGGCGATTTACGTCACCAACAACATGTTCTCGTTTTTCGGGGGCGGGGCTCTCACTGCCCGTTCGCGGCTCTGGATCATCGACAAAGGAGTGAACGGCGGCTTCTATGCGGGAGGCTCCGCCGCGAGCACGATGTACAACCCCTACGCGAGCACGCTCGGCTCGATCAATACCACCACGATGCCAGCCGAGGTCCGACGGGCCGGCGGAACGGGGGAGGGGAACGGCACGTTCCTCGTGTCATATTCGGGCATAAGCGATGGCGTCGGGGAGTACGCTCAGGTCGTCCGGATCACCGACCCGCTCGGCACGCCGGCGTTCCGAGTCTCGCTCGTGTTTCTCGGCGACATCGACTTCACCGCCAGCGCGCTCCCGGGCGCGCCGCAGCTGGGAACGCCGGCGACCGTCGCGACGAACGATCGGCGCGCTCTCGACGCCGTCTGGCAGGACGGGTACCTCTGGGCGGTGTTCACGACACGCACGCCGAGCGGTCCCGAGGCGGGAGAGGTCACCGCGCACTGGGTGAAGATCGACACCTCGCAGGTCGACTTCTCCACCTGGTTCGGCGCGCTGACGGGCCTCGTGGACCAGGGCGCGATCGGCGGCGAAGACATCGCACCCGGAACGTACACGTTCTTCCCCGCGGTGGCCGTCACCCGCGACGGGCACGCCGTGTTCGGCTTCTCCGCCTCGGCGCCGAGCATTTATCCGGGAGCGTACGTGACCTCGCGGAAGGCATTCGATGCGCCGGGGACCGTGCGCTCGAGCACGACGGTCGCGGCCGGACTCGATTACTACTTCCGCGCGTTCGGCGGGACTCGGAATCGCTGGGGCGACTACAGCGGCCTCTCCGTCGACCCGTCGAACGAGGATCATGTCTGGGTGTTCAACGAGTTCGCCGACACGCGCGGGACGATCCTGAGCCAGTTCCCGACGGAAGACGGGCGGTGGCGAACGGTGTGGGGGCGCTACAAACTCCTCGGGAAGTGAGCGGATGATGACATGATTGAAGAGTCCTCTCCGAGGTCGGAGAGGACTCTTCGCACGTGCGCCACCAACTCGTGTGGGGCCGCGCGGGTGAGGCGTACGTTCCGTAGCTGACCATGCGCGAATGCATCATTTGTAACCTTCATGCGGGGCGAGCGCCCGCGCGAATCGTTTATCGCGATGAGACGACGTTCGCGTTCCTTTCGCTCAATCCGGAAGTTCGAGGCCACACGGTGGTGGCGCCGCTCGAGCACGTTGCCGGCTGGCCCGATCTCGGCGAGCAGCTCGTTCATGCCGTCTTCCTGGCTGCACAGGAGGTCTCGCGTCGTCTCTGTTCGCGGTTGGACGCGCACGCGGTGAATGTTCTTTTCGCCGGTGGTCCCGAGGCACAGCAGTCCATCGACCACTTCCACGTTCACCTGCTTCCACGCTGGCGAGACGACGGTGTCGACGCCTGGCCGAAACTGCCGGGGTACCGTGGCGACCTCGATGCCGACTTCCGAGCCTTGCGTTCAGATGACCTGGAAAAGGGAAGGACCTGACCCCCGGGCAGCCTGTCGGCCGGCATGCGTGGTCTTCTCGGCGAGGCGCTGGGAGTCCCTTCGACCATGGGAGCGGGTGAGACCCCTCTGGATGAGACCGCCGACTGGTTCTGCGCACCGTGGTTGACCGTAGTTGACAGATGCGCCCGAGTGTAGAAAACTCTGCACACAAGATGACGAGTCGATCGAAGGCGCGGCCCGAAGCGCTCAGCAAGCGGGAACGGCAGGTCATGGACGCGATCTATCGCAGAGGCGACGCGACCGCTGGCGACGTCTTTGCCGACATTCCCGACGCGGCGAGCTACAACGCCGTCCGATCCGTCCTCACCATCCTCGAGGAGAAAGGACATCTCACCCACGAGACGCGCGAGCGGCGCTACGTTTACAGGCCGACGGTCGAGCC
>JBPPMG010000219.1:0-19303 GCA_051305935.1 Thermoanaerobaculia bacterium | reverse complement strand
AACGACCAGTTCGACCACACCGTCACGTGCGCCACGATCGCCGTGTCCGACGCGTTCGTGATCGCCACGACCGTGTTCTCTCCGAACCCCGTCGGATCCACTTCGAAGTACGGCAGCAGCAGCGTCGCCGCCGGCTGCACCGTCACGTCGCACGACTCGTACCCGTCGAGTGTCGCAGGGCCTAACGCCGCGTTCGCGGGAACCGGAGCCGCCGCCAGGTCGTCGTTGGTGATCGTCCCGAGCCCCTGCCCATCCACGATCGCCGCCCCGGAAGGCAGCGAGAGGTTCACGAAGAACGTCTCGTCGGGCTCGTTCGTCACGTCACCGTTGACCTGCACGACGACCTGCTCCGAGGTGTCTCCGGGCAGGAACGTCACGGTCCCGCTCGTCGTCGCGTAGTCGCTCCCCGCGGTTGCGGTTCCGTCCGCCGTCGCGAAGTCCACTGTGGTCATTTGTGCGCTTGGATTCGACAGGGTCACCGTAAAGGTGAACGCGGTCAATCCGGCAGCGCCCTCGAGCTGCGTGACGTCGTCGATCGAAATCGTCGGCTGCAGCTCGTCGTCGTTGATCGTGCCGGTACCCGAGGCGTCGGAGATCGTCGCGCCGACGGCGTTGGACAGAGTGATGGTGAGCGTTTCCGCAAGCTCGAACAACCCATCGTCGACGACGTTCATCGTCACGGTCATCGAGGTCTCGCCTGCCGCGAAGCTCAAAGTTCCGTTGAACGGATCCGATGCAGTGTAGTCCTCGGGCGTGGTGGCGGTGCCCGGTGTGACCGCATAGTCGACCGTCACTGCCGGTGCGGTGTTTCCTGACCGCGTCACCGTGAACACGATGGTCGGGTCGATGCCCTCGGTCGCCGTCGGATCGTCGACGATCAACGAAGTCGGCCCGTCGTCGTCGACGATCGTTCCGGTTCCGCTGTCGTCGAGAATGCTCGCTCCCGCGGGGCTCGAAAGCACCACAGTGAACGTCTCGTTGGCTTCCGGAGTCGCGTCGCCGTTGACGACGACGACCACGTTCTGGGTGAGCACTCCGGGCGCGAACGAGAGGGAGTTGCTGTTCGCGACATAGTCGGCGTCCGCTGTCGTCGCCGAGCCGTTCATGGTTGCGAAGTCGACCATGATCGCCGACGAGCTGGGGTTGCTCAGCGAGACCGTGAAGGTGAAGTTGGACGTGCCCGCGTTCAGCTCGAACTGAGAGACGTCATCGATCGAGAGCGATGGCACGGGATCGTCGTTGGTGATCGTCCCCAGCCCCGCTCCCGCGATCATCGCACCTCCCGTGGCATTGCTCATCGTGACGCTGAACGTCTCGTTGCCCTCGAGCTTCGTGTCGCCGTTCACCATGACGGTGAAGGTCTCCGACGAGTCGCCCGCGGCGAAGTTGAGCGTCTGCGAGTTGGCGGCGTAGTCGCCGTCCGCCGTCGTCGCCGTTCCATCTCCCGTCATCACGTCGACGGACGTCGGCACACCGGACGTCGGGTCGAGCGTCACAGTGAAGGTGAACGCGGTCGTTCCGGCGTTGCCTTCTGCGAGCGTCACGTTGTCGATGGTGAACGTCGGCGTCGGCGCATCGTCGTTCGTGATCGTTCCGACGGCCTGCGCGTCGCTGATCGTCGCGTTCGTTGCGTTGGTGAGATCGACGACGAAGTCCTCGTCGGCCTCGTCATCCGTCTCGCCGAGAATCTCCACGGTGATCTGCTCGCTCGTGTCGCCGGCGACGAAGGTCAGCGTGCCCAAGTTCGATGTGTAGTCGCTACCCGCGGTAGCCGAGCCGTCGGCCGTCGCGAAATCGACGGTGATCTGTTCCGAGCTCGGATTGGAGAGCGTCACGGTGAATACCATGGAGTTCGACACGTCTCCCTCGAGCTGCGATTCGTCTGCGATGGAGATCGTCGGCTGGGGGTCGTCGTCGTCGATCGTGCCGGTGCCGGTGTCGTCGGAGATCGTGACGTTGCTCGGGTTGCTGAGAACGACCGTCAAGTCCTCAGTCGGCTCGAAGACGTTGTCGTCGACGAGCGCGAGCGAGATGGTCTCGGTGTCGTCGCCGCTCGCGAAGTTGAGCGTGCCGGAGAGCGTTCCGGTGTAGTCGTCCGGCGAGCCGGCGGTGCCGGGGTTGACCGTGTAGTCGACACTCGCGGCCGGCACCGTGTTGCCCGTGCGGGTGACGGTGAAGGTGATCGAGGGATCGGTTCCCTCAGTTGCCGACGGATCATCGATCGCCAGCGACGACGGCGCGTCGTCGTTCTCGATCGTGCCGAGTCCCTCAGCGTCCATGAGCGTACCCGCGGAGAGGTTCGTCAGGTTGACGAAGAACGTCTCGTCGGATTCCTCAGTCGCGTCGCTGCCAACGGAGACGACGATCGACTCCGAAGTGTCGAGCGCATTGAAGGTGACGGTGCCCGAGCTCGCGGTGTAGTCGCCGTCGCCGACCGTCGCGCTGCCGTCCGCGGTCGCGAAATCGACGGTGATCGTCTGCGCGCTCGGGTTGGAGAGCGTGACCGTAAAGGTGAAAGTCGATGCGCCGCCGGTCCCTTCGGCCTGCGTCACGTTGTCGATCGACACGGTCGGTGTGTCGTCGTCCGTGATCGTGCCGACGCCGCTGCCGTCGATGACCATCGCGCCCGCGGCGTTATTCAGAAAGACGTTGAAGAACTCGGTCGGCTCGAAGACGTTGTCGTTGACGACGGTGAAAGTGACGGTCTTGGTCGTTTCGTCCGCGGCGAAGTTCAACGTTCCGGAGAGCGGGTCGGGCGTCGTGTAGTCGCCCGGCGTTTCCGCCGTTCCGTCAAAGACCCCGTAGTCGACGCTCGAGACTCCACTGGTGTCACCCGAGCGCGTTACGGTGAAGGTCATCGTCGCGTCGGTTCCCTCGAGAGCGGAGGCGTCGCCGATGTTGAGTTCCGTAGCCGCGGCGTCGTCGTTGAGGATCGTGCCGAGGCCCTGCGGGTCGGGGATCGTTCCGGCGCTGGCGTTGGAGAGGTCGACGGAAAAGATCTCGTTCGACTCGGGTGTCACGTCGCCGTTGACGTTGATGGTGATCGGCTGCGTGAGCGAGCCGAGCGCGGGGAACGTGACCGTGTCGCTATCGGCGGCATAGTCGTTGTCCGCGACGGTTGCGGAGCCGTCGGCGGAAGCCCAGTCGACGGTGATCGGGACGGAGGTCGCGTTCGACATCGTGACCGTGAAGGTAAAGGCCGTCGTGCCCGCGTTGCCTTCGTTCTCGCTGACGTCGTCGATCATGAACGTCGGAGTGTCATCGTCGTCGATCGTCCCGATGCCGCTGTTGTCGGAGATCGTCGCGTTCACCGCGGTGTTGAGGCCGACGGTGAAGCTCTCGGTGACTTCAAACGTCGTGTCGTCGGTGATGTCGAGGACGACCTGCTGCGTCGTCTCGTTCGCGGCGAAGTTCAGCGTTCCGGAGAGCGTGCCGGAGTAATCGCCCGGCTGCGTCGCCGTTCCCGGTGTGGCCGCGAAGTTCACGGACGAGGCGAGCGCTGTATCGCCCGTCTTCGTCACAGTGAACGTGATTGTCGGGTCGGTTCCCTCGGCGACGCCGATGTCGTCGATCGCGAACGACGGCGGGTTGTCGTTGCCTGTGTCGTTGATGTTGACGGTCGCCTGCGACTGCGCTCCGATGGTCGCGTCGGTCGCGTTCTGCAGTTGCAGCAGGATCGTTTCGCTGTCTTCCCAGATCGAATCGTCGACGATCGTAATCGTGACCATCTTGTTGGCGAGGTCGGCGTCGGCCCAGTTCACCGTCTCCGGGCTGCTGAAGGTGTAGTCGGCTCCTCCCGACGTTGCCGTTCCGGTAAGGAGATCGGCGACATCGACGCTTACCGCGCCGACGCCGCTTCCGGTCCGCTGAAGTGTGACGTTGACTGAGCCTCCGTTCTCGTTGACGTTGTAGACGGCGCTGACGAACTGCACCTCGTCCTGCGCGAGGATGGAGGCGGAGAACTCGGAGGTGTTGTTGATCGCCGAATCGTCGGGGAACCCGGGGCGATCGGGCTCGCTGCCGGAGGTCGGAGTGATGTCAGTGACGCTGGCGATGATGTACGACCCGGGTGACGTGGCCGCGCAACCGGCTGTGCCGGTCGCCATGCCCGCCTGTGGGTCGGGTTCCATGTCGTCCTGAAGTGAGGCCGTGACGTTGATGTCGCAGAGGTGGGTGAGCGCCGTGTTCGGGGCATCGCCCTCATAGAACTCGATCCGGTAGTCCCTGTTCTTCGAGCTGCGAAGCGTCCAGCTCGTGCCGCCCGCGGCGGTGCTGTCGAGGGTCAGCGTGTTCTGCTGCCAGTTTGCGTACACGAACGCACTGCCAAGGCGGTCGATCACCGGGTCGTTGTCCGTGTCGTCGGGAGCATTGTTCGCCTGATCGAGGTCGATCGGCAGGCCGGTGACGTTCGTGATCTGGTTGTGCTGGATCAGGTTTCCGTAGGAGCTCCCGCCCCCGTCGGCCTTGATCGCGTGGTCGCCGTTGTACGCGATGGTGTTCCGCTCGTTCGCGAACGCCGGGCCGCCGATCTGAGTGCCGCTCGAGCGGAGCCAGATGCCGAAACCGTCGTTGCCGACGTCACCGCCGAGCGGTGTCGTTCCGATGTAATTGGCGCGCGCGATGACGTTGTTCGTCGACGTGCCACCCCGGATCACCAGCCCGTGGCGGTCGTTGCTCGCGATCAGGTTTCCTTCTACGAGCGTGGCGCCGCCGATCTCGATCTGCGTTCCGACGACGTTGATGCCGTCGCCGTGGTTGCCGATGTCGATCAGGCCGGAGGGATCGCTGATCCCGATCAGGTTTCCCCAGATCCGGGCGCCGATCGTGTTGCCGTTGGAGACGAGGATGCCGCCCTGGAAGCAGTTGATCTGCGTCGGCAAGCAGGCGTCGCCATCGGACTGACCGTTGTGTCCGATGACGTTGCCCGGACCAATTACGGCGCTCAGGCCGAGCGGATTGACGACGTAGGGCGGATCGGAGGAGACGTCGTTCGCATTTGTCGGACGCGCGAACGCGACGTTGACTCCCGACCTCCCGTTGCCAAAGTCGTCGACGAACGGGGTCGCCGACAGCGGGCTTGCGCCGATGATGTTCGCGAGGACGAAGTTCGGAAATGGCACGGCGCCGGTAGCGATGTTGATGCCGTCGCCGTCGTCGTCGAGGCTGTGGCCGGCGATGACGTTGTCCAGCCCGATGAAGTTCATGTAAGCGCCAGCGTTGACGTAGATGCCGTGCTCGGCGCCGCCGCCGGCGACTCCGTTCGGAATCGCCGTGGCGCCGGAGACGTCGACCCCAATCTTGTTGTCGAAGACGATCGTCGTGGAGGTGAACTTGCCGTGGATGTCGATGCCGTGCGACTCGTTGCCGGAGATCACGTTCCCGGTGATGACGGTGGGGGGTAGCTCGGTCGCCGCCACTGCGAGGAACGCGAGGATACTGGCAATATCCGTGAGCTCGCCTGGAAGGCCGGGAGGGAAGGTCGGGAAGAGCCCATCTTCCTGGGCCGCGCTGATGTTGATCCCGATCGTGGCGTTGGGGTTCCCGGCTTGCGCGCTGCCGGCGGCGTCGGTGCCGATGAAGCTGTCGGACACGACATAGCCGTGGCCGCTCAGGTCGATCGCAGCGAGCCCCGTGCAGCCGTAGATCACGAGGTGCTCGAAGCGCGAGTTGTTCGCCTGTGGGGCGTCGGGAAACGGGTCGCCGCTCGAGTCGCCCTCGTCGGAGTTGGCTGAAAAGCAGCCCTGGTCGTTGCCGTTGATCTGGACGCGGGGACCGCCGCCACTGCCGTCGATCACCGTCGGCTGAATGATCGAGGGAAGTGAGGCCGTGAGCGTCACCATCGGAACGCTGAACGTGATCTTGTGGAGCGTGGTCGGCACCTCGTTGTTCGCCTGCATGATCGCGGCGCGGAGCGTGCACTGCATCTGGTTGCCGGGGTCAGGATCCGTGTCGCAGAAGCCGTCGGCAAGGCTTGCGTCCCCTTCGTCCGTGCCGAGGTTCACGGTGAATGCATAGTCGACGGCGAGCGCGGGGAACGCGGTCAGGGCCACGAAAAGCGCAAGGCACGCAGCGCGAGCCGTTAGCGAGAGGGGCATCGATTCCTCCACCACGTCAGGGGGTCGGGGCCAAGGATGAAGCTCGTTTTGTGTTGAGGGCGCGATTCTAGCACGCCGCAATTGGCTGGTTTCAGTGAACTTTGTGTGGCGGGTGTTTACGACAGTACGTCGCGCAGCCGGACTACGTCCTGGCGATCGCCCGCCGCACCCAGCGAAGCCAGCGGAGCCGACCTTCGAGCTCGAAGATCGTGCCGATGAAGGAGTAGTAGTCGAACCGGCTCATCGTCGCTTCCCTCTGAGGGCGGAGGCGCTTCGCCTCGGTGATCTTCTCGCGCAGATTGCGCTCCGCCTCGTCGACGAACTTGCGGCGCTCGGCCGGCTCGAGCAACTCGAGGAAAACGATGCGCGTGCGCACCGGGTCGAAGGTCGGCGACGCTGTCCATGTCTCTAAGGGTGGGCGGATCCACTCCTCGAGCTCGCGCCGGCCCCTCGGGCTGACCGCGTACTCCTTCTTCGTGCGCTGGCCCCAGGGATGTTCTGTGGCACGCACGAGCCCGAGAGCCTCGAGTCGCGCGAGGACCGGGTAGATCGCGCCGGCGCTTCCGCTCCAGTAGGCCGACGTGGAGTCGAGAAAGTCGCGCCGCACGGTGTAGGCCGAGCACGGCTCGTGCAGCCAGACGACGCCCAGCACAGTTTTCTCGAGCTCGGTGAGCGCCCGTTCCGGAATTCGTTTCGCCGCCATGAGAAACATTCTGCCGTATACTCCGTATCGGATCAATAGTACGAAACGGACTATTGGAGGCCAGACATGAATCACTCTCGAATGTTCCTCGTTGCTGCGTTCCTCGCGGCCGTCGCACAGCAGGCCGCCGCGGCTCCCCCGTCGGCGCTTTCGGTCGTCGACTGCTGGGCTCGCGCCCTCGGAGGGCGCGAGCGTATCGAGGCGGTCCGCGGCGTCGAGCGCAACGGCGTCGTGGAGACGGGAGGGATGAAGGGGACGGTGCGGTCGTGGAGCACCGCGTCGGGCGCCGTGCGGACCGACGTGAAGCTCGGCCCTTACGAGTCGACCGACGCCTTCGACGGAAAGCAGGGCTGGACGAAGACAGGAAGCGCGCCGGCGCACGATCTGACCGACGCCGATCTCGCGCGCATCGTCTCCGACGGCTACTTGGAGAGCCTCTCGGTCTTCTTCACCGATCGGATGAACGGGCGCGTCGAGCTCGCCGCATCGGACGGGGACTCGTCAATCGTGATCACTCCCGAAGGTGGACGGCCGATGACGCTTCGGTTCGATGCGGCGACCTGCCTGCCGCGCTCGATCGAGCAACCCGAGCGCGACCGGACGCTGCGCGTCGAAATTCTAGAGTGGGTCGAGGCCGAAGGAGTCCGGTTCGCGAAGAGACTCCGCCAGAGCACGGGCGACCCGGCGTACGACGTCGTCATCACCTGGGAGTCGGTGCACGTCAACCCCGACATCGCCGCGGCACAATTCGCCGTCGAGGCCAGCGAGGAGACGGGCATCACGTGGAACGGCCGCGCGAGTGCGAAGACGAAGCTCGAGCTGACGCAGAACCATCCCTACGTCCCGGTGTTCGTCAACGGTAAGGGCCCGTCGATGTTCATCCTCGACACCGGAGCCGACATGACGGTCATCGAGCGCGGGCACGCGGCGGAGCTCGGGCTGCCGATGGAAGGCTCGATCGAGATTCGCGGCGCGGGATCCGGGAAACTCGACGCGGCGCTGATTGCCTCGCCGAAGGTGACGATTGCCGGGCTCGACGTCCCCACCGAGGCGGTGATCGCGATTCCGCTCGACGCGCTGAGCCGCTACGAGGGTCGAGCGATCGAAGGAATCCTCGGTTACGACGTGCTCAGCCGCTTCGTGGTCGAGATCGACTACGCCGCGAACGCCGTCACGTTTCACGATCCGGCCTCGTTCAGGGATCCGAAGGACGCTCGCGCGTTCGACATCTATTTCGATGGCAACTCCCCTGTGATGCGGGGGACGGTCGCTCTGCCCGACGGGCGCTCGTTCGATGCGCGGCTGACGCTCGACACCGGCAACCGCACCGCGCTGATCCTCCACCAGCCGTTCGTCGAAGCGCACGCGATCCGGAAATCGCTGCCGGTGCTCGCGGACGCCCCTCTCGGAATGGGCGTGGGCGGGATGACGCGCCAGGACATCGGCCGCATCGCGTCGCTCACGCTCGGCGGCTTCGTCATGAACGCGCCGCTCACGAGCTTCACCGTCGACAAAGGTGGCGCGAACGCGAATCCTGATCTCGACGGGAACATCGGCGGAGAGGTGCTGCGCCGCTTCACGCTCTGGGTCGACTACGGAAGGAAGCGGATCCTCCTGCACCCCAACGATGAGCTCGGCACGCCGTTCGAACACGACATGAGCGGCCTGACGCTGGCGTATGGAGAGCAGGGAGCGAAACAACCGGTCGTCGTCAGCGTGCTTCCCGGCTCCCCGGCGGAGGCCGCCGGGCTGAAGGTCGGAGACCTGCTCGTGGCAGTCGACGGAGTGGCGACGAGCGCGACGTCGCTGGAGTCGCTGCGCGAGACGCTGCGCACCCCGGAACGCAAGTTGAGACTCGAAGCCCACCGAGGTAAGGCCCGAATCGAGGTCGAGCTGAAAACCCGGAGGATGATCTGAGCTACTCCTGCATGCCGCAACTATCCGGGTTCCGTCTTCAACGCGGGGTCGATCCACCGGCGGATTCGGGGGTTGCAAGGAACTCGATCTACACCTGTGCGTCGAGATCCTTCCTCGCGCTGCGCGCGCCTCAGGATGACATCATGGCTGCAATGCCAGCGCTTCGCTTCCAGCTGCGATCAGGACGTTCCGCACTTCCGGAAGTGCGCCGAGCGTCTGCTCGACAGCGGCGCGAATCGACTGCGCGCGGCAGGAGCCTCCGACGTTCTGCAGCCGGTGGTTGAAGTCGACACTGAGAGTCCCGTCGCGGAGAATCACCGACTCCACGCCGCTTCCCGGCGGGAACGGTGAGGTGAAGCCCTTCGCTTTTTCGGCGTCAGTTGGCCCGTCGACGAGCGCTTCGACGAGAAGCCGGGCGAACGAGACGCTGTTCGGCACCTCGCGTTCGAGTGGAAAGACCTTCGTGCAATCGCTCGCGGACGCGTCGCCCTGCGGAAGGAAGAGCCGGATGCGCCTGAGTGGCACGGCGACGGCGGCCGTCGCCGAATCGATCGAGTCGAGACTTCCGTCTTTCGCCGACAGTTCGAACGCTTCGACGGTGACGCGGCCGCCCGGGTCGCGCGTCATGAACAGCGTCGCGCTGAAGGAACTGAACGTGCCCATTTCACCTTGAGCGGTCGTGAACGTCTCCCGAATCGGCTTCCCCGAAGCGTCGCGCAACCGGAGCTGGACGTTGTTCTCGAAGGTGCGCGCCTTGCCGGTCACTGTGATCGGGTTCTGCCCGATCGTGTCGCCTTCGACCGGAGTGTCGAGGATGACGTTCTGACGCGGCGCCCGCGTTCCGTCCGGAACTACGAGGACCTGACCCGTCGCGCCGCCGGAGGCCCGCGGCGCTTCGGCGGGCGTCCCGCTCGTCATTGTGCCGGTGGGCTGCGGCGTCGCGGCGCCGTCGTTCTTCGGCGCCGGTGTACACGCAAGCACCACCGCGACGATGGCGGCTGGAACTGCAAATCTCCGGAATCGCGCCACGCAAGCCTCCTCGACAACCGTTCTGCGACGCATACGCGTGACACCGGCCGAGAATCATCTCAACCCGCTCCTCGGCAATCAACTCTGCGTCGAGGAGCAGGCGCACCACCTTGTGGCGGAACAGGTGTGCGCGCGCCACACTTCGATCGCGTTACTTCCCGTAGCGAAGCACCCTCACCTTCTCCATCGTCACAAGACCTTCGCCGAGCATCTCGTCGAGGATCGGCTCGAGTTTCGTCACCATCTCTTCGGTGTCGACGATCTCGACGATGACTGGCAGATCCTCGGAGAGCTCGAGGATGTGGCTCGTATGGAGAATGCTGTTCGCGCCGAACCCCGCGATGCCGCGGACCACCGTCGCCCCTGCAAAACCTTCTCGGCGCAGTCTCTCGAGAATCGCGTGCGACAGCGGCTGCGTGTGCCATCGCTCAGACTCCCCGAAGATGATCCGGACCAGGACCTGCTCACCGCTCAGTTTTCGCATCGCGTCACCTGCCCGTGAGCCACTTGCCCACGGCGAGCCCGAGGAATCCCGCGACGAGACAGACGGCGACCGTCGCGGCGAGATTCGCGAGTGCGAGACTCGTTGCCCCTTCCCGCAGGAGCTCGGTCGTCTCGTAATTGAAGGTGGAGTATGTGGTGAAACCTCCCATCACGCCCGTCGTCAGGCCGAGACGCCACATGGGTGGAATGGCCTCGGTCGAGAGACCGACATGCATGAGGAGGGCGATGAAAAACGAACCGATCGCATTGACCGCGAGCGTCCCGGCGGGAAATGCCGACGGCGCGACGCGTGCGACCCAGGACGAAAGGAGATAGCGGGCGCCGCTCCCCACGGCGCCCCCGAGACAGACGATCAGCAGCCGGGTCATTTCATGCAGTCGGCTCGACCGTTGCCGTGCAGTTCGGGCAGCGGCTCGCCTTCCGCGAGATCGAGGTGAAACAGAGCGGGCAGTCGCGCTCGGTCGAGTCGACCGGCACAGGCTCCTTCCGCAGCGAGTTCATCCACTTCACGAGCAGGAAGACCGCGAAGGCGAGCAGAACGAAGTTCACCGATTCGTTGATGAAGTTGCCGTAGTTGAGCGTGACGGCTCCCGCTTCCTTCGCCTTCGCCAGCGTGTCCATCTTCGCCCCCGAAAGGGTGAGGAACATGTTGGAGAAGTTGACCCTGCCGAGCAACAGCCCGATCGGCGGCATCAGCACGTCCGCGACGAGGGAGTTGACGATCTTGCCGAAGGCGCCGCCGATGATGACGCCGACGGCGAGATCCATCACGTTGCCTTTGAGCGCAAACTTCTTGAACTCCTCGAGCATGGGACCGACCCTCCGTTGATGCCGAATGATTTTGATCCGATCGGATTCTACTCTGACAAGCGGGAGAGTCCGGGCCCGGGTTCAGGAACCCTTCACGATCCTCAAGAACCCGCGAAAATCGTTGCTGATCCAGCGCACATCGCCCCCTCCGCAATAGTGATATTCTTCGCCCACTTGCCGCCCCCCTTTGGCGGATCACCTGACCAGGAGGACTCCCAATGCCCAATCGATACCCGCAGGAGGCGGCGCTCCGCGACGGACGCCGGCTGCTCATCCGTCCATTCGAGGCGAAGGACACGAAGAACCTCTACGAGTTCTTCCTGCGCCTTCCGGCAGAGAGCCGCCGCTTCGCGTGGGACGCGATCGACGACCCGAAACTCGTCGAAAGCTGGGGCCGCGACCTCGACTACGCCAAGGCCCTTCCTCTCCTCGTGCTCGACGGCACGAAGATCGTCGCAGACGCAACCCTCCATCGCCGTCACGGAGGCCCGCTACGCCTCGTCGGTCGGATCAAGTGGCTCATCGATCCCCAGTACCGCGGGATCGGTCTCGGCACGCTTCTCGTGAATCACTTCATCGGCGTGGCGCGCCAGAACGGGCTGAAGCATCTGACGGCGATGCTCATCAGCGACCTCGAGGTCGACGCGGTCGAGACCCTCACGACCCTCGGCTTCAAGGCGACCGTCATCCCCAGCTACGGCACCGACCCCGACGGCGGCCAGCACGACATGACGAAGATGGTGCTGAAGCTCTGAACGGCAGGCGAGAGGCGAAGGGCGAGAGGCGATGAGCAGGCGAAGAGCCCCGAAACCAATCGCAGTCTGATTCCGATACCGAGCGAGCGCGGCAGTGATGCCGCGCTCGTTCGTTTGGAACTCAAATCGTTGTAACGACGGGAGACGGATCGCGTCGTCCTCATCGCATCTCGCCCCTCGCCTAACACGTCAGAATTGCGGCTCGCGATCTCCGACGAATCCGTTCGGCCTCAACCCGGTGAAAAGCCTCCTCGGAATGGAAACTCCAGGCGGTCGAATCTACGACAGGTAGAGCCTCTAACCAAACGGCATGCTCGACAGAAGGCCGAAGCTTTGGCCCCATCTGCAGACTCTCAAATCATCTGGATCAATTTCCGGGGAACAGGCCACCGGCGGGGATGTCGACGGTGACACTACCGTCGCCGGGGACTCTTCCGCCTTCTGAGCCGATCAAGGTGCCACGATCGAGGCGGCCCGGGTAGGGTTGGGCCGCATCCCCGGTTGTGAGGGTAGGCTCCCCGAGAACCGCAAAGAACACTCTCTCAGTGGTTTGAGAGTTTGTGCACACGGCCGTGTGCACAAGAATCGACGTCGCAAAACGGGTTGTTGCGACGTCGATCTCCTCGCGCGCATAAACCACGCGTGTCTGGCGCTCGTAATCGATGCGGGAGCTCGCGCCCCCGCTCCCGCGAGCAGCAGCGAAAAGGAGAATCAGTTTCCGCTTCACGCCGTTATCGTATGCGTATGAGCAAACCGATTGAAGCCGAATACATCGCCAGCCAGGGCGTGCTCAAGCTCACCGGGCCCCTCGAGGGCATTCGCGACCATGAGAGAGTGCTCGTGACGGTTGATGCCGTTCCGGCCGCCGACCGCGGCGATTGGCCGACGCTCAGTCCGGAAGCGGGACGCGAACTCGCTGCCGCGGTGCGCGAGGCTTTCGGGAGAGACGACATTGTCGTTTGAGCGACTGGCGTTCGATGCAAACGCCGCCATCGACTCGTTCCGTTCCGACCGGCCGTTCCCCCTGGCGCTGCGTCAGGCGCGCGAGCTGCTGCTGCCATTCTTCGTCCTCGCCAAGTTGCGGCTCGGCGCTGCTCGCTCGACGCGCCGCGAGGAGAGCGCGGCACAAGTCGAGGCTCTTGCTTCGCGATGCCGCATTCTCACTGCCGGGATCTCCACCATTGATTTCTACGTGCGCGTTCGAAATCAGATCGAACCCATCTGGACCATGCGCAGGCGCCGCAGAAGCGCGAAGGCCTCTCTCACGACTTGTGGATTGCCGCGCTTTGCCTCGAGAACGGCGCACCTCTTCTGACGATGGACAAACTCTTCGACCATGTCGAGGGCCTTCGCGTCGTCCACTGGTAGCAACGTTCATGACCGTCTCCCTCGCGGGTGGCTCCTGGCATGGGATTCCTTGAGGTCCCCGATCGTCACCTAGGTGTAGATTTTCGTCGTGTCGAGCGAGGCTTGCCCGAGGATCTCCGGCACGTGCCGGAGCGAGCCGCCGTTGCGCAGAAGATGCGTTGCGCGAAAGTTGGGGTCACCTGGAAAGTCAACTTAGCGAGGCGGATGCATGGGGTTGGTGGAAGGGCGTGAAGGTGCGGGTACGGCGATTCGAGCTACCGGCGGACGAGGTCGAGGCGCTCGCGATGGGTGCGATCCGTGCGTTCGAGCTCCCGGGATGCGCGGATCGCTTTCGTGTGGCCGGAGATCCACCATCCCGGCGGCGCGGCATCGAGCCGCGCCGCTCCTCGGGCGTCGTGTGCCATCACTCCCGCGCCCAGCGGCGCTGCCGCCGCCAGGAAGAGTCCCAATGCAAGTGTCCGTCGCATCGTCGTCGCCCTCATTCTTACCCACCTCTGCCCTACGGCTGCTGCAACGCCCGATAGGTCAACACGATCCCTCGCCATGCGAGCGACCCGTTGATCGCACAGGAATGCCCGTACGTTCCCGGGCTCGACACGACCTTCTCGTGGACGACGCTCATACTCAACAGCTCCTTCACTTCCGTGAAGCCATTGGTCGCAGGCCCGAACGGAGCAGAAGGGGCCACAGCTTCGAATTTCGGTTGGCTCTGATTGCCGTGATTTCGCGACGACCGGACCCCCAAGAGCCGAAAACCTCCGCGGGATGGTAACTCGCGCGGCGCAACTCTACATTCGGTAGAGCGACTCGAGGCAGACAGAAGAGAGAAGGTGTGACCCCTTCTGCATTGTCGACGGCATGAACTACACCCCGGCCGGTCCGACCATGGAGCAGATGCGTGATGGCATCCTGACTTCGGCTTCCGGCACGGGCCACCAGTGCCTGATCTGGGAAGGCTTCGCTGCCTACGGCATCGGCCAGGGCGCCAAGGCGACAGTCAAGGGCCCGCGGGTCACCGTGACGGAGTCCTTTGCGATGCCCACGAGCTGCAGCAGCGGCGGGGTCGCGCCGACGGCCTCCTTCACCTCGTCGGTGAACGGCCTTACGGTTGCGTTTACGGACACCAGCACCGACGACGGCACCATCGTCTCACGGAGCTGGAACTTCGGCGACGGCAGCACGTCGACCGCAACCAACCCGAGCCACACCTACGCGGTCGCGGGAACCTACAGTGTGAGCCTTACGGTTACCGACAACACGAGTTTGACCGGAAGCACGAGCAGCAACGTGACCGTGGCGACGACCGGCGGCGGCATCAACCTCGGCGCGGTTGGCTACAAGGTCAAGGGAACGCAGACGGCCGACCTCAGCTGGACCGGAGCGAGTGGTTCTGTCAACGTTCTTCGCAACGGCGCAGTCGTCGGCACGACGTCGGCGAGCTCCTACACCGACAACATCGGTGCAAAGGGCACGGGCAGCTACACCTATCAGGTCTGCCCGACAGGCAGTGGCGCCTGCTCGAACACCGTGCAGGTAAACTTCTAGGCCTGTTCGAACCTGTTGTAAACAGATTGACGGCGGGGGGCTCACACCCCCGCCGTTTTTTTGTGGTTTTGTGGGGTCAGAGCCAATGGCCTTTTCCCCTTAAGTTAAGGCCATGGGGGTCAGGGCTTCGATCGTCGCCCACGCCTTCAGGCATTTAGGAAACTGCCTCCGCTCTCGCTATACTCGCCTGCAACCATGACAATCTCTGCTGGTTCACGGCTCGGACCGTACGAAGTCCTCGCGCCACTCGGCGCCGGGGGGATGGGTGAGGTGTGGAAGGGGCGTGACACGCGGCTCGACCGTGAGGTGGCGATCAAGGTTCTTCCTCCCGGATTCGCTCACAGCGAGCAGTTCCGCGCGCGGTTCGATCGAGAGGCGAAGACGATTTCGTCGCTGAACCACCCGAACATCTGCACGCTCTTCGACGTGGGCCACGAGGAAGACGTGCATTTCCTCGTGATGGAACTGATCGATGGCGAGTCACTCGCGGACCGCCTTGCGAAAGGGGCTCTGCCGCTCGACCTGGTGATTCGTCACGGCGCGCAGATCGCCGAGGCGCTGCATGCCGCGCACAAGCAGGGAATCGTGCATCGCGACCTGAAACCCGGCAACGTGATGCTGACGAAGTCGGGCGCGAAATTGCTCGATTTCGGTCTCGCGCGAGCGGTCACCGAAGCGCCCTTGCAGGGTCTGACGGAGATGCCTACGCAGGCGAGACCGCTCACGGCCGAGGGTACGATCCTCGGAACTTTCCAGTACATGGCACCTGAACAGCTCGAGGGAATCGAGGCTGACGCGCGGACCGATATCTTCGCGTTAGGCGCGCTTCTCTACGAGATGGCCACGGGACAGCGTGCGTTCCGGGGAACTTCGAAGACGAGCCTGATCGCGGCGATCGTGTCGCAGCAACCGGTGCCGATCTCGTCGGTGACGCAGATGACGCCGCCGGCGCTCGATCACGTCGTCAGCCGTTGCCTGGAGAAGGACCCCGAAGATCGCTGGCAGTCGGCGCATGACGTCGCGAGCGAGCTTCGTTGGATCAGCGAGGCGGGCTCCCAGGCGGGTGTTGCGGCACCTGTCTCTGTCAGGCGGAAGACTCGTGAACGTCTGGCGTGGGGGCTTGCAGCGGCCGCGGTCGTCTCGACGATTGCGTTCGGAGCTCTCTGGTCCGGGTTGAGGAAGGCGCCCGAAAAGCGTGTCGTGCGCTCAGCGATTCTCTTCCCGGAGGGCGTCCGCCCGGACTTCAGCATCGGAGGGCTCGCGATCTCGCCTGACGGGACGCAAGTCGTCTTCGTTGCGATCAGCGCGAAGAGTGGCTCACAGATCTGGCACCGTTCGCTCGACCAGAGAGAAGCGCAAGCGATCGCGGGAACGGGGAACGGGGTAGCACCCTTCTGGTCGCCTGACAGCAGGTCGATCGGCTTCTTCGCCGACGGCAAGCTGAAGCGGATCGATGTGGCCGGTGGCCTCGCACAGACACTTGCCGACGCACCGGATCCGCGAGGCGGCGCCTGGTCGGAGGACGGAACAATCGTTTACGCTCCGGTCAACCCAGGACCACTCCATCGCGTGTCGCTGTCAGGCGGAACGTCCGCGCAAGTCACCGAGGTCGACAAGGCGTCCGGGGAGACGAATCATCGATATCCGGTGTTCCTGCCGGGAGGTCGGAAGCTCCTCTTCCTCGCTCAAACCGGAGACGCGCAATCGGGGGATGATCGAAGTGCCATCTATCTTCTCGATCTCGACACCAACAAGAAGACGAAGCTGATCGAAGCCAACTCCGCTCCGCTCTGGGCTCCGCCGGGACTGATCCTTTTCTGGAAGGAAGGATTCCTCGCGGCGCGGCGCTTCGACCCGGATAAGGGTCAGGTGATGGGTCAGGCGTTTCCGGTGGCGGAGGGGGTCGAGTACACCCCGTGGGAAACGCCCATGGCGTCCATTTCGAACGACGGGACTCTCGTCTATCAGCCTTCCCTGGCCGTGGGTCTCGTCAGACTTGCATGGTTGGATCGCGAAGGAAAGGAGATGGACAGCATCGCCGCGTCCGAGAATCGGACCGCCATCGAAGACATCCGGCTCTCCCCGGATGGTCTGCGGCTGTTGTTCGCCGGAAACGCGCCGAACGCGGGTGCAAGTGACCTCTGGATCCGGGACCTGGAACGGGGAACCGAGACTCGCTTCACTTTCGACCCGGCGAGTGAGTTCGGTTGTGCGTGGTCGCCTCACGGAAAGACGGTCTACTTCACCTCCGACCGCGCTTCTGCTGAAGGGATCTTTTCGATGCCGACAACCGGCGAGGGGGACGTGCGTGAGATCGCGCAGGGACTCACCGGCTACGACGTGTTCCCCGACGGAGGCTCACTTCTCGTGGGGAAGAGGTACGACAAGGGCGCCTATCAAGTCTGGCGCTATTCTCTGAGCGAAGGAGATGTCAAACCCATCACCCACGGCACGGCCGCAGCAGACTGGCCTCGGCTGTCTCCGGATGGAAACTGGGTTGCGTACGAGTCCAGCGAGTCGAAGCAGCAGGAGATTTACGTCACGCGGGTCGACGGGACCGGAAAGTGGCAGATCTCGACGGGTGGCGGCTACTTTCCCGTGTGGAGCCACGACGGGCGAGAGGTTTTCTACATTGGGGCCCAGCTCGCGTCGATCTGGACCGTTGAAGTCGATACCAGGGACGGATTCCGCTTCTCCTCCGCGAGGAAGTTGTTCGATCTCCAGTTCAGACGCGGTGAGTTCGTCCCCTACGATGTGTCGCCGGATGGAAAGCGTTTTCTCGTGAACACCTACGGCGACGAGGCCTTCTCCACACCCCTCACGCTCGTCCAGAACTGGACCGCGGAGGTAAAAGGGGAGTGAGGCGGGGAGCGCCGCGCGGTGGGACGTCGCTGAACACAAACAGGCAGAACTGCCGGCCGCACGGCGACTGAACCGCGCGGCCGGACCCGTTTCAAGCTGCCTCAAACCTTCGGCTTAAGGAACATCGCGAGTGCGGGCAGAAGCACGAGCGCGCCGATCATGTTCACGAGGAACATGAACGTCAGCAGGATTCCCATGTCAGCCTGAAATTTCAGCGGCGAGAAGATCCACGTGCCGACGCCCACCGCGAGAGTCACTCCTGTGAGCAGCACGCCATTGCCGGTGATGTTGAGGGTCTCGCGGTAGGCCTCCTGCAAAGGCTTGCCCTGCTTCATCACCTCCGCGAGACGGCTGTAGATGTAGATGCCGCAGTCGACACCGACGCCGACACCGAGCGCGACGACAGGCAGGGTCGAGACTATCAGCCCGATCTCGAGCATGGCCATGACCGCGTAGGAGAGAATCGAGACCAATGCCAGCGGGAGCATGATGCAGAGAGTCGCGGCGACTACTTCCTACGCAACCGGGAGCTGTTAGGCGATCTCTCGCGCGCCGCGTGGGAGACGGTCCTCGCGATGATGGCCGAGGCGGCGGGCGACCCTGGCGTGCGTCCCGGCATGGTCGTGGTGCCGCAGACCTTTGGAAGCTCGGTCAACGCGCACCCGCACGTCCACGCGATCGCGTCGCGCGGCGGGTGGACGAGGGACGGGACGTGGGTGCCGGTCCCCTGGGTCGATTCGGGCGCGGCGGCGCGGCTGTTCCGCCACAAGGTGCTGCGCCTGCTCCTCGACGCGGAGTTGATCGACGAGGATCGCGTCGCGATGATCCTCGGCTGGCGTCACACGAGCGGCTTCTCGGTTCACAACGAGGTCGGCGTTCGGGCAGACGACGGTGACGAGCTCGAGAGGCTCGCGCGCTACCTCGCCCGCCCGCCGGTGAGTCTGCAACGGATGGAGTGGGATCGCGAGACGCGTGAAGTGATCTACCGGACAGGCCGCGGGCATACCGAGGAGCGTGGGAGTGAGGACGGGAGCCGGGATGATGTGCTGGAGGACGTCGAGCGGATCGACGAGACGCGAGTTCCTGGCGCGGGTGGTCACGCAATTGCCGGAGCCGCGAAAGCATTCGATTCGCTACTACGGCTACGACGGCTACTACGCCGCGGTCGTTAGGGCCAGGCGACGGCGGGCGGCGGCCGAGGCCGAGGTGTCCATGGCTTCGAGCGGGAACGATGCCGAGGGAAACGATGACGGTGAAGCTCGCGGCAAGGCTGGCGGCGTACGCCCGGCGGTCGCCGCCTATACCGCGGTTGCCTCCGAGCCCGACACGGCCGAGCGCAGGCAGCTCCGGAAGAACTGGGCCGCGCTCATCCGCCGCGTCTACGAGGTCGACCCGCTCGTCTGCCCGTGCGGCGCGACGATGCGCGTCGTCGCGGTCATCACCGAGCGGAGCGTGATCACGAAGATCCTCGCGCACCTCGGGAAGGTGGTGGCACAAACCGCGACGGAGGTCTTTTCTTCGGAGCGTTCCAATTGGAGAACGATTATTGATTAATAGCAATGATTCGTCAAGACGCTGTTTGGATCGACGAAAATGGAAAGCGCCCCGGGCAGCCTGCCCGGGGCGCTGGGTTTCCTGACAGATCGGAGTGACTAGAACGCTCGTCCGATCGAGATTCCGTAAAAACTCACATCTCCGCTGTAGTCGGTGATGTA
>JBPPMG010000131.1:0-2187 GCA_051305935.1 Thermoanaerobaculia bacterium | reverse complement strand
GCTCCTCGCGATGCACTACGCAGGTGACATGTCGTGGGTGAAGTTCGCCGTGCTGCCCGGGGTGCTCGTCGCGAGCATCCTCGTCACCGGCGTCCTCGTCCGTCCACTCGCACCGGTGTTCCGCATCACCGAAGGCAAGACCCACCAGGCGTACGTCGGGCACACGTGCACGATCACGACGGCGACCGTCGACGAGACGTTCGGACACGCGAACGTCGAGGACGGCGGCGTCACGATGGACATCGCGGTGCGATGCGACGGGACAGCGAAACTCGCACGCAACGACAAAGCACTCATCATCGAGTTCGATGAAGAACGCCATGCGTATCTCGTCGAGCCGGTCTCTAATATTCTTCCGACTTCGAGGTCGGGAGACGCTTCGTAACAAGGGGAGTCAGGGAACATGCAACAGCAAATGGCCATCATGCTCATCGTCGTCGGAGGTGTTCTCCTCCTCGGCATCTTGATCTTGATCGCACGCACCTGGCGTCAGGTCGATCAGGGGCGCGCGATGATCGTCAACAAGATGGGCGCAGAGCCCAAGGTGACGTTCACCGGCGCGATCGTGCTCCCCATCGTCAACAAGATGGAGATCATGGATCTCTCGGTGAAGACGATCGAGGTCGCGCGCAAAGGCAAGGACGGCCTGATCTGTGCGGACAACATCCGCGCCGACATCAAGGTCACGTTCTTCGTTCGCGTGAACAAGACCGTCGACGACGTGCTGCGTGTCGCCCAGGAGATCGGCTGCATTCGCGCCTCGCAGCAAGCGACGCTCGAGGAGCTGTTCCAGGCGAAGTTCTCCGAAGCGCTGAAGACCGTCGGCAAGAAGATGGAGTTCGAGACGCTCTACACGAAGCGCGAGGAGTTCAAGGACGAGATCTTGAAGGTCATCGGCAAGGACCTGAACGGGTACGTGCTGAACGACTGCGCGATCGACTACCTCGAGCAGACTCCCGTCGAGGTCCTCGATCCGAACAACGTCCTCGACTCGCTCGGTATCCGCAAGATCACCGAGATCACGACGGGCGCGAACATCCTCACGAACGAGCTCCGGCAGAAAGAGCGCATGGAGCTCGGCAAGGCGAACCTGACCGCGCAAGAAGCGATCTACCGCTTCGAGCAGGCGCAGGCCGAGGCCGAGGCGAAGAAGAACAAGGAGATCGCGGTCGCGAACGCCCGCGAAGAGAACGAAGCGAGCCGGTTCCGCCTCGACGAAGAGAAGCGCACGCACATCGATCGCCAGAAGGCGGAAGAAGCGATCCAGATGGCCGAGCAGGCGAAGCTACGCTCGGTGCAGGTCTCCGAGCAGGGCCGCATCCGCGAGGTCGAAGTCGAGAAGGTGCGCGTGCAGAAGGCGCATGACCTCGAGGAAGTCGGCCGTACGAAGGAAGTGCAGCTCAACCAGATCGAGATGAACAAGGCGCTCGAGACCGAGAAGCGCGCGATCGCGGACATCATCCGCGCGCGTGTCGCGGTCGACAAGACGGTCGCCGTGGAGGAGGAAGCCATCAAGGACCTCCGCACCGACTCCGAAGCCAAGCGCCACAAGCACGTCACGATCGTGCATGCGGAAGCCGCGGCGCAGGAGATCTTCATCAAGGACATCAAGAAGGCCGAGGCCGAGCAGCAGGTCGCGCAGTCGCACGCGAAGCGGCAGCTGATCCTCGCCGAGGCGTCGATGGAGTCGAGCGACAAGGAAGCGCGCGCGAAGATTCGCCGCGCGGAAGGTGACCAGGCGGAGCACGCGGCAGAGGGCCTCGCGCTCGTGAAGGTGAAGGAAGCCGACGCGATCGCGATCGAGAAGCTCGGCCTCGCCGAGTCTCGCGTCCGCGACGCGCAGGTGCAGATCACCGACAAGGAAGGCGTCGTGATCGCGGAGAACGTGCGGCGCAAGGCGATGGCCGAGGCGCAGGGTCGCGAGGCGGAAGCCGCCGCGATCGAGAAGACCGGCATCGCGGAGGCGGTCGGCATGCGCGAGAAGCTGCTCGCCGAGGTCGCGGCGAAGGACGCCGAAGCGGGCGTCATCGAGAAGCGCATGCTCGCCGAGGCGCGCGGTATCGCCGAGAAGGCGGACGCGATGAAGCACCTCGACGGCTCGGCTCGCGAGCACGAGGAGTTCAGGCTCCGCCTCGAGAACGACCGCGCGATCGCGCTCAAGCAGATCGATGCACGCGTCGCGATGGC
>JBPPMG010000128.1:0-11388 GCA_051305935.1 Thermoanaerobaculia bacterium | reverse complement strand
CGGCGAGGGTTGAGCGTGATGCTCCGTTGCGCGCGTTGATCTCCGGCGCGACGGAGATCGTTGCGATCGTGACCCAGGGCGTCGTCATTTGTCATTCCGAAGCGAAGCGAGGAAGCTGCAAGACGACTGGCTGATCGCTTCCTCAGCCCGAAACTCCAGCGTGGTCGGAAGATCTGCAGTTGAGGAATCGGTCACGAGGATCGATTGCAGATTCCTCGCTGCGCTCGGAATGACGGCATTCCGCGGCGAAACGCTGAGCTCGATTTGATTGCGGTACAGGAGGGAGCTGCGCGAACCGTCTAACAACTAACAACTAACAACTCAATTCACCATCTCACGCGCGCCCACGAACTCGGCTTCTTCGGCCGGCCAGCGCTCGAAGATGATTCGCTTGAGCGACGGGGCAACGCGCGATGCGAAGTCGCGGCTCATCTCGGGAGAGATCGAGCTCATCGCCTTGTGCGCGCAGTCGATGAGGCAGTGCGCCTCGCGATGCGTCAGCGATCCGTCGTGACGGATCAGGTGCGTGGTGAGCTCGACGATCATCCGTGCGCGGCGATAGCGCCGGCGGCTGGTGAAGCGCGATTCGACCCCTGCCTGCTGTTGCTCCATCTGGTCGGCGAGAACGCATCGGCCGCATCGGGCATTCCGAGCCGCGAGGAGAGATTCCGAAGATCGCGCCGCGCCGTGGATACACCGATCCCGGGGTCAGGTCTTCGACTTGCGAGGACCGGCGAGTTGTTCAGTCGGCCTTCGTGGTCGACGGAGTGCTGGTAGGGCCCGCGGCCGCCGGCTTCGATTCGCCCGGCTTGCTCGACTCGCTCGATTTGCCCGCATCGCCCGACGGGCCAGACTCGCTCGCCGTGCTCTTCGAGGCCGCGGCGCTCCCCGAGCGTCCATAGTCAGTCAGGTAGAACCCCGACCCCTTGAACTGGATCGCCGGCGCGGAGATCAGCTTCTTGAGCGCGCCCCCGCAGGTCGAGCAGATCGTGAGCGGCGCGTCGTCGAACCGCCGGACGACTTCCGTCTTCTCACCGCATTCCTGGCACTGGTATTCGTACAGAGGCATGACGTTCTTTTTCCCGTCGTGACAAACGGCACTCCGGGTGGTGTCTGCAAACAGCAGCCTACCGCGGTCGATTCCTGCGGGGCCCGGATCACGGCGCCAGGCGGATCACGCCGTCGTACTCAGCCACGTACGCCCGGCCGTCGACGAAGCCGACGCTCGCCTTTCCGCCGTCCGCCTTCGGGTAATACCAGGTCTCGAAGCTGCTTTTTCCCTTTTCGAGTGTGTGGGTCCACCCTGGCCGCGGAGCGCCGAGCAGCGCCCGGACCTCGTCCGGGGTCATGTCCCTGCGGAGCTCGTCGAACTTCTCCCGCGGAACGCTGGCCTGCGAGCGTGCGAGCGCGAGCTCCGTGCGCGCCGCCTCGTTGGCGGGGTTTCGCTTGAGGATGCTCTCGTAATGGGGGATCGCTGCGGTGTGCCTGCCGCGTTGCGCGAGCTCCCGAGCGTAGGCGAGCTCCTCCTTTTCGTAGAGCGCGAGCGCCTCGGCGTCGTCAGGATAGGCCTGGAGGTAGTTCGAGAGGGCGTCGACGTACCGTTGCTTCGCCTCGATCGAGGTCGGGCTCGCGCTCGCCTCTTTCTGAAGCTCGCGGATGTCGCGCCAGAGAACCATCTGGGAGGGTGTGCGCTCGAGGCAGGCTGCGAGCAGGAGAGCGAGAGTGGCGAGGATGGCGATCGAGCGGCGCATTTCGAGCGGCAAATTATGTGCGTGCATAAACTTCGATGCAAATGGCCCTTTCTTGACATGCCAATCTGGCGAGGCCGATAATCGCCCGAAGTCGGTGTGTCTTCGCGACCGCGTCCAGCGCGTGTCGCCTGGGGGTTCGCAATGGCCGTGTGGGGCGACGAGGTAGCCAAACAGCTCGATCAGAAGTTTCGCGAGCAGATCGAACGGATGGTGGCAGACGTAAAGCTGACCATCGCCGACATCCGCGAGGTGATCGACCAGCAGCTCGATGCCGCGATGCAGAGCGTCCAGGCAGACGCGAACTCCATGTCGTCCAAGGCGATGCTCACGGCCGTCCTCGCTGACGTCGAACCGCCCGCTGCTCCCGCCCCGCCTGCCGTCGCCAAGGCAGACGCTTCGAAAGTGCGCGACGGTGTCCGCGCGATCGAGCAGGGCAAGTCGCAGGTCGAGGTCCTCAACGCGCTCCTCGAGCAGTGCGCCACCTTCGGCTCGCGCGCTGCGCTGCTCATTCTCAAGGGCGATGCCTTCGCTGGATGGAAAGGCTCGGGCTTCACGCGAACCGGCGGGAACGACGAGGTCGTCAAGCGCTTCAGCGCGCCCGCAGGCACCGTGCCGGAGTTCGACCAGGTGCTCCGTGAGGAGCGAGTGGTTGCGTGGGATGGCGCCAGCGTCGCTTCGAAGCTCGGCGTTGCCGCGCCCGTGCGTGCGGTCGTCGTTCCGATGGTCATCAAGGACAAGATTTCGGCCGCGATGTACGTCGATTCCGTCGAGGGAGAAGACGCATTCGATCAGGCCGCGGTCGAGATGCTCGTCTTCACGACCGGACTCCTGATCGACACGCTCGCGGTCCGGAAGAAAGTTCCTTCGCCGAGTCTCGGCGGAGGCGTGGCCGTCGCCGCGCCTGCCGCGGCCCCGGCTCCCGTGGCTGCACCCGTTGCTGCGCCTGCGCCCGCGCCCCCGCCTCGCCCGTTCGCTCCCGTGGCCGCGCCGGCGCCGGCACCTGAGCCGCCGCCTGCTCCCGCTCCCGTTGCGCCGCCTCCTCCGAGGCCCGCGCCGAGCTTCGCGCTCGACCAGGTTCCGGTCGCGCCGCCGTCCGCAAGGCCGGCACCGCCTCCCGCGCCGCCTAACCTCCAGACCACCGCGATTCCCGCGATGCGCGAGCCGGTCGCCGCCCCGCCGCCTCCGCGTCCTGCCGCTCCCGCCCCTCCGTCGGGTGAGGAGGAGCCGAAGCCGAGCACGCAGTTCGTTCCTCCTCCCGGCCTGCGCGGCGGCGCTGCCGCGCTCGTCGGCCAGCAGAACGAGGCCGCGCGCAAGCACGACGAGGCGCGGCGTTTCGCCCGCCTTCTCGTTTCGGAGATCAAGCTCTACAACGAGGCGAAGGTCGAGCAGGGGCGCAAGAACAAGGATCTTTACGAGCGCCTGAAGGAAGACATCGACCGCTCGCGCCAGATGTACGACGAGCGCATCCCCGACGACGTGCGCAAGGCATCGAACTACTTTTACGAGGAGCTGGTCCGCATCCTCGCCGATGGAGACTCCGGCGCACTCGGGCTCTGAGCCCCGCCTTCGGCGTGTCGCCGCCGCCGCGGCGACGATCGCGGCGATCCTGTGGTCATCGCCCGCCTCGCTGGCAGTTCCTTCGCCCGCCTCCGCGCCGCTTTCTCCCAGCCTTCCCGTGGCGAGCCCGGCACTCGAGCGCCACGCCCCCTTGCTTCGTGCCGGACTCGAGGCCCTCAATTCGGGTGATGGCTCCGAGGCACGGCGCCATCTCTCCTCGTTCTCCTACCTCGGGCGGCCGGTCGAGCACGCGCGGCTCCACTGGCTCGCGCTCGCGCTGGAGATGGACGCGGACCCAACCGAGGCTCGCCGCACGCTAGCACGCCTTCGTGCCCGCGGCGCGCGGCTCGCTGCACGCGACGACGCGCTGCTCTCTCTCGGCACGCATTACGAACGGGATGGATACTGGTCCGAGGCGGCCTCCGTGCTCGCGGAGATTCGAGCGACGGCGAGAACACGTCAGGTGGAGCGTCAGGCGATGGAGCGAGAGCGGCTCGCGCGGCTCGCGCTCGGCGACCCGGGCGCCCTCCTGGCGCTCGCTCGCGAGTTCGCGGCGAAGCATCCCGGCGACGAGCACGCGGCGGAGGCGCTCGCGATCGCAGCGTCGATCACCGGCGCCGAGTCCCCGCTCGCCGCGCTCGACAGCCGCTCGCGGCTCGACCGCGCGTGGACAATCGCGCGCTCCGGAGACGCAGCCGTCGCGCTCACGGAGCTCGACGCCACGAAGCCGGGTGCGATTCCGGCAGGGCTTCGCGCCGAGTGGAGTCTCGCGCGGGCGCTCGCACTGCAGCGCTCGGGCAAGCACGAAGAGTCGGCACGCGCCGTCGCGGCGCTCGGCATCGGCGATGGCCCGCTGCGGCTGCGCGCCCTCGAGATCGCGGCAGCGAACGCGGAGGCCGCGCTCGCCGTCGTCGACGCCGCGTCATGGCGCACCTGGGTCGTGCGGGAGAAGACGGGAACGCGCCGCGTACGGGTCAAGGGTCGCTGGACGACGAAGACGCTCTATCGCAACGTGACGCGCAAGGCACGGAAGACCGACAAGAGCAGCACAAAGCGGCTTGCCTCGGCGCGCGACGCCTCGACGGTCGCGCTCGAGCGCCTGCTCGAAGCGCAGGAAGTTGCAGCCGACCGGCAGAAGACGCTGCGCGCGCTCGCCGCGCTCGACCGCGCGGCGGAGAATTACGACGCATTCGAGACACACGTCGCCGCGCTGGTCGCGCTCGACCCGCGCGAAGACTTCGGTCTCCAGGAAATCTGGAACGAAGGGTGGGCCGCGTGGCGCGCTCGAAAGCTCCCGCTCGCACGAGAGCGGTTCTCGCTGATCCAGCGGGTCTACGCGCTTCCAGTGGCGCGGCGCCAGGCGCGTTACTGGTACGCGCGTTGTTTGGAGCGGACGGGAGTGCCCGCCGAGGCGAAGCGGATCTACGACGAGCTGGTCTCGGTGCCGCGCGATGATGTCTACGCGACCTTCGCGCGGACGAGGGGAGGCACGCGCGTCGAAGCTCCTCCCGCGATTCCCCCCGCGCCGATCCTCGGCGACGCCCCGCCTGCGGAGCTCGCGCTCGCCTGGGAGCTGAACAAGGTTGGTCTGGGGGGCGAAGCGCGCACCGAGGTTCGCGCCTTCCAGCGCGACGAGAACCGGCGATGGAGCTACGCGATCCTTGCCGAGAGCCACGCGCGCGACGGCGCGCAGTTGCTGATGGCCAACGCTCTGCGGCGCGGATTTCCGGAGATCGGGACGGTCGACGACGACCTCGTGCCGGAGCGGCTGCGGCGGATGTACTACGACTCGCCGCATCGCGGACTGCTCGAACGCGTCGCCGAGCGGAGGGAGCTCGATCCCGACCTGGTGATGGGGCTCGTGCTGCAGGAGAGCTCGGGCGACGCCTCAGCGGGATCGAGAGCAGGAGCCATGGGGCTGATGCAGCTCATGCCGGCGACCGCCGAGGAGGTGAGCCGGAAGGCGGGACTGTCGTTCCGCCAGGACCGGCTCACCGAGGCGGAGTTCAACGTGGAGCTCGGGACGCGGTATCTGCGCGAGTTGCTCACGATGATGAAGGGCGACGAGATGCTTGCGCTCGCCAGCTACAACGCGGGGTTCGGCAACGTCCAGCGATGGCTGCGCGCGCAGCGTGGGGCCCCGCCCGACGAGTATCTCGAGAGCATTCCCTTCTCCGAGACGCGGGGCTACGTGAAGCGTGTTCTCTACTATCGCTCTGTCTATCGGCAGGCGAGGAGCGCCGGCTGATGGCGGGTCGGGAGACCGGAAATCCGGCGCACGCGACCGGAAAACCCGATTCGTGCGTGCGAGTTGTACGGAAATATGCGTGCCAAATCCACACGGTTGAAGAAACGGTGAAGCTCCAAGAACAGGGAAGTCGAGCGCAAGCCAACGGGCTCAACGACTTAGGCAAATTCGCGCCGCGGCACCGGCATTGAATCCCCGATCTCTGCTCATGAGAGGGCGGGTCCTACGGAGTGTCCTGATGGCCGTGCTGACGCTCCTGGTGGTCAGTGGCGGCTTCAGTTCGTTCCAGAGGAAGCGCTCCTCGTTCGAGCGGCTCGACTTCCAGTTCCACTGGGCGTCGGGACGGATCATCGTCGACGGGATCGAGGAAGGTGGCGGCGCGCTCCGTGCCGGGCTGCGGGTCGACGACGAGATCCTCATGGTCGGGGGCGTCCCGACGAGCGAGGTCGACGGCCTGAAGCGGACGCTGCGCAAAGTCGGTCCGGTCGATCTTCTCGTCCTGCGCGGCGGCGACACGCTCGTCCTTCGCTACGCCGCTCCCGGGCTTCGGATCGACTACCACTACCTCTTTCTCTCGTTCATTGGCTTCCTCTACCTCGCGATCGGGCTCTTCACCTACATACGCGGTCCGGGCGGGGAGAGCACACTCTTCTTCCTGCTGACGCTGGTGACCTTCGTCGTCTACATCTACTCGCCGGCGGGCCAGCTCGACAACACCTGGAAGACGATCTACGTCGTCGACGAGTTCGGGCGCATCCTGCTCCCACCGCTCACGCTTCACTTCTTCCTCCGTTTCCCGAGGCTGCTCGTACGCAGCCGGCTCCTGACGATCTTGCTCTACGTTCCTCCGGCGCTGCTCGCGGCCTGGTCGGCGAACGTGATGCTGCTCGACAACGTGCTGGCGCTCGCGCCAACGGAGAGCTCGCTGCGGCTGATCGACCGCTGGGAGATGCTGCACTTCGCGCTCTACCTGACGGCCGGGTTCGTCGCGCTCGCGTACGCGTATCGCTCCACTGCCGCGGAGCCGCACCGGCGGCAGATCAAGTGGATCTACCTCGGCGTCGGCGTCGGGTTCATCCCCTTCCTCACCCTCTACCTCGTGCCGTTCGTGGTGAAAGGGGAAGGGTCGGCGTTCACGACGATCGCGGTGTTGCCGCTGGCGGTCATTCCGCTCGCCTTCGCGGTGGCGATTCTCAAGTACAAGCTCTGGGACGTCGAGGTCGTGATCAAAGAGGTGCTCGCCTACACGCTGACGTTCGTGTTCGGCATGATCGCCTTCTCGACGGTGAACCTGATTCTGACGCAGGTGATCGAGGAGAGCCTCGTGCTCGAGCGGAACTTCCTCGCGTTTGCCTCAGGGCTGTTGATCGCCGGCGTCCTGGTTCCGATGAAGTCGAGGATCGAGTCGTGGATCGAGATGGTCCTCTACCGCGACACCTACCGGCATCGCCGCGCGATGGCCGACTTCGTCTACGAGCTCGCGACCTTCCACGATTTCGCGGAGCTGATCGAGAGCCTCAGGCAGCGGCTGCGCGCGGCGCTCGAGATCGAGAGCACGAACCTCTTCATCCGCGAGGGAACCCGGTTCGTAATCTACGCGGAGCAGGCGGGACTGCCGCACGAGATCCGCGAGGAAGCGCTCGGGCCGCGGTTGACTTCGGGCCCCGTCGCGCTCGACGAGCCGCGCCTGCCGGACGGCTCGAGCGAAGTGGTGTTGCCGCTCCTCGCCGCCGGCTATCGCTATCTCTTCCCACTCCGCTTCCGGAATCGGATCGAAGGGGTCCTGGTCTGCGGCGCGAAGAAAGGGGAGTGGAGCCTGTCGAGCGACGACCTCTCGCTGATCAGCTCGCTGACCGCGCCGGTCGCGCTCGCGATCGAAAACGCGCGACTCTACGGCCGCCTTCGCCGCCAGATCGCCGAGATCGCCTCGCTCAAGGAGTACAACGAGAACATCATCGAGTCGTCGTCGTCCTCGATCGTGGTCGTGGCGGCGGACGGCACGCTGCTGACCGCGAACCACGCCTTCTGGGAGCTGGTCGCTGGTGAGCCGGCGGGTGGCGAGCTGAGTATCGACTCGGTCTTCCCTCCGTGGCGCGAAGTCGTCGCCTCGCCCTCGCGCAACGTCGCGCCGCTTCACTACGTGAATCGAAAAGGGGAGGAGAAGTACCTCAACGCCACGGTGAGCCCGTTCCGCGCGCTCGACGTTCCCGCGGGAACGTCGGTGCTCGTGATCACGGACGTGACCGAGAGGGTGAGGCTCGAGCGCCAGCTCCAGGAGAAGGACCGACTCGCGTCTCTCGGCCTGCTCGCCGCGGGTGTTTCGCACGAGGTCAACACGCCACTCACCGGCATCTCGTCGTACGCGCAGATGCTGATCGCCGAGACGCCTCCCGACGACCCGCGACACGAGCTGCTCAGAAAGATGGAGCAGCAGACGTTCCGCGCGTCGCACATCGTGAACAACCTGCTCGACTTCGCGGCCGACCGGAAGAAGGCGCAGAGCCAGACGTCGATCGCGGAAGCGATCCAGGCGACCGTGTCGCTGCACGAGGTGCTCCTGAGCGGCCGCGGCATTACGCTCCACGTTGGCGAGCTCCCCGAGGCAGTCGTCGAGGGAGACACCTACGAGTTGCAGCAGGTCGTGACGAATCTGCTCCTCAACGCCCGCGACGCCGTGGGTCCCGGCGGCAACATCTGGGTCGAGCTTGAAGTTGCTGGGAGCGAGGCGCTGCTGCGCGTACGCGACGACGGTCGCGGGATCGAACACGAACTGCAGAAGGACATTTTCAAGCCGCTCGTCACGGGACGGCGGGGACAGGGAGGGACGGGCCTGGGGCTCGCCGTGAGCGACCGCATCGTCCGCGGCCTCGGCGGATCCATCTCGGTGCAGAGCGAGCCGGGGAAGGGGGCAGAATTCCGCGTTCGCCTTCCCCTGTTAGTGACCACGAACGAAGCATGCGGGACACCGGGCGATGCGAATCCTGATCATCGATGACGAGGAAGTCCTGCGGGACGTGCTGCAGGCCGTGCTCCAGCGCGAGGGATTCGACGTCGCGCTCGCCGCGACCGCCGAGGAAGGGCTTGCGATCGTCGAGACCGACGAGATCGATCTCGTGGTGCTCGACATCATGCTTCCCGGAATGGACGGCCACGAGGCGCTCCGGCACATCAAGGAGATGAACCCGTCGCTGCCGGTCATCATCGTCACCGCCTTCTCGAGCATCGACGGCGCGATCCTCGCGATGAAGCACGGCGCATTCCACTACATTCCGAAGCCGTTCAAGAACGAGGAAGTCATCCTCACTGTGAACAAGGCGCTCGAGCAGCGCCACCTCGCGCGCGAGAACGAGCGCCTGAAGGCCGAGCTCCAGGAGAAGTACTCGTTCGCGAACATCATCGGCAAGAGCGAGACGATGCGGAAGGTGTTCGAGATGATCCAGCTCGCCGCACCGTCGCGCTCGAACATCCTGATCCTCGGTGAGTCGGGGACGGGCAAAGAGCTCGTCGCGAAGGCGATCCATCACGGAAGCCCGCGCAACCGGAACGCCTTCGTCACGGTCAACTCCGGCTCGCTGCCGCCCGAGCTCCTCGAGTCGAACCTGTTCGGCCACGTGAAGGGCGCGTTCACCGGCGCGATCACCTCCAAGCGCGGCCTCTTCGAAGTCGCAGACGGTGGCTCGATCTTCCTCGACGAGATCGGCAACATCAATCTCGAGACGCAGGCGAAGCTGCTCCGCGTCATCCAGGAAAAAGAGTTCATGCGGCTCGGCGGCGTGGAGACGATCCGCGTCGACGTCCGCATCGTCGCCGCGAGCAACGCCGACCTGCAGGCGCTCATGCGCGACGGGCAGTTCCGCGAGGACTTGTTCTACCGGCTGAACGTCATCACGATCACGCTGCCGCCTCTGCGTCGTCGTCGCGAGGACATCCCGCTGCTGGTCTCGCACTTCCTGCAGAAGTACTCGGACGAGAATCGCAAGAAGCTGCGCGTGATCCTTCCCGAGACGATGCGAATCATGATGGACCACACGTGGCCCGGCAACGTGCGCGAGCTCGAGAACACGATCGAGCGCGCCGTCGTCCTGTCGACGACCGAGGATCTCGGGCCCGACCTGCTGCCCGACTACCTGCGCACGCCGCGAAGGCTCGACCAGCTCATCACGATCGTCCCGACGACGGGGCTCGCGCTCAAGGACGCGGTGTCGGAGTACGAGCGGAACATGGTGCTCCAGGCGCTCGAGCTTGCCGGCGGCGTGCAGAAGAGGGCCGCCGAGCTGCTGCAGCTCAAGCCGTCGACGCTCAACGAGATGATCAAGCGCCTCGGCATCTCGCTCAAAGGCGGCGCCGTGGTGATGTCAGCCGACGAGCTCGAAGCGCGAGCCGCGGAAAACTGACGCGGAGCGCATGTGGAGTGCGAAAGCGAAGCTTTCGCCCTTCCACGCCGAAGCGAAGCTTCGGCGGTCCGACCACGCACGAAGGCGAGCGCATGCGTCGCGTAGCGACACCCAAATTTAGCCCCCGGCGGCGGCCGGGGGTCAGGTCGTGAAGATGTACCGACGCCGGCGCGGAGCGCCGGAGGATCGGTAGCCCCCGGCTTCAGCCGGGGGAACGGCGATGCCCGAAACCGGTCGCGCCGCGGAGCGGCGCCGGAATCGTCCGGTGAGCGAGACATGACCATCGATCCTCCGCCGCTACGCGGCGGGCACGTCGGGGTCGGTCCCGATTCCCCACAGCTGAAGCTGTGGGCTACCGATCCTTCGCCGCTACGCGGCGCACTCATCGCATTCCGCATTCCGCATTCCGCGTTCCCCGTTCCGCGTTCCCCGTTCCGCAATCCGCATTCCGCAATCCGCAATCCACCCTCCCGCCTCCCATGTACAATTCCGCCCCGTAGGTTCCTCCTCGGATGATTCGCCTGCGTTCTTTCCTCGTCGTCGCGATCCTTGCCCTAACCACGACTGCCTCCGCCGCGGGCGTTCCCTCACCCGAGGAGTTTCTCGGCTACCCGCTCGGCTCGAAATTCACGCGGCACCACCGGGTCGTCGACTACTTCGAGGCGCTCGAGCGGAGCTCGGAACTGGTCGACGCGGAACCCTACGGAACGACGCCGGAAGGGCGTTCGCTGATCCGCGTCGTCGTCGCGTCGAAGAAGAACAGGGAGAGCCTGAGCACGATCCGCGAGAAGCTCGCGTCGCTGCAGGACCCACGGAGAATCACGCGCGAGGAGGCAGTCGCGATCTCGCAGAGCGCTCCGGCCGTCGCGCTGCTCGCCTACGGAGTGCATGGAGACGAGACCTCGTCGACCGAGTGCGCCATGAGGCTCGCGCACTGGCTCGCGACGAACGCGGAGGCCGAGCCGATCCTCGAGAGTCTCGTCGTTGTCATCGATCCGGTGCAGAATCCCGATGGACGCGATCACTACATCGACTGGTTCTCCCGCGCGTCGGGAAGCATCGCGAACCCCGATCCGGCGGCGCTCGAGCACAAGCCGCCCTGGCAGTCGGGGCGGGCGAACCACTACCACATCGACATGAACCGCGACTGGGTCTGGGGGACGCAGGCCGAGACGCGCGCGCGCATCGCGCTCTACCGCCAGTGGAGCCCGCAGCTCTTCGTCGACTACCACGAGATGGGGGCGCAGGGCGTCGAGTACTTCTTTCCGCCGGTGGCCGACCCCGTGAACACGAACATCCCGGCGGGCGCGCGCGAGTGGCTCCATCGCTTCGGTCGCGCCAACGGCGAGGCGTTCTCCGAGCGGGGCTGGCTCTTCTTCGTCGGCGAGTACTTCGACCTCTTCTATCCGGGCTATGGCGACGCGTGGCCGACGCTGCG
>JBPPMG010000087.1:0-3020 GCA_051305935.1 Thermoanaerobaculia bacterium | reverse complement strand
CGCGGCTCGAGGGTGTAGGCGCGCATCGACGCAATCGCCTCCCTCACGGCCGCGCTCCGGAGCTCGGGTGTCATCACGCTCATGCCGCATCTCCTCTCACGACCACCGAACGGGCGTGCATCGGAAGCCCCTCGAATCGCGCGAGAACCTCGGCCGAATCGGCGAGCCGCCGGTAACCCGTCTCTTCGACGCGAATCACGTTCGAGCGCTTGACGAAGTCGTAGACGCCGAGCGGCGAGGAGTATCGCGCCGACCCGGCGGTCGGAAGGACGTGATTGGGACCGATGACGTAATCCCCGAGAGCGACCGCAGCGTATCGGCCGACGTAGAGCGCGCCGCAGTTCTCGATCAGGTCGGGATCGAATGCCTGCGCCGTCTGAATCGAGACATGCTCGGGGCCGATCCGGTTCACCAGCTCCGCCACGGCCGCGTCGCTCTTCGCGAAGAAGATGACGCCGTTCGTCTTGATCGAGTGGCCGGCGGCCGATCCGTCCGGAAGGGACTCGAGCTGCCGGTCCACCTCGTCGCTGAGCCGCCCCGCGAACGCGCGAGAGGTCGTCACGCAGATCGCCGACGAGTCCTCGCCGTGCTCGGCCTGCGCGAGAAGGTCGGCGGCGACCAGCTTCGGGCTCGATTCCGAGTCCGCGATCACGATGACTTCGCTCGGCCCCGCCGTCATGTCGATGCCGACGTCACCCGAGACCATTTGTTTCGCGGCGGTCACGTACGCGTTCCCCGGCCCGACGATCTTGTCGACCCGCGGCAGCGACTCCGTTCCGTACGCCAGGGCCGCGATTCCCGATGCCCCTCCCGCGCGGTAAATGTCGGTCACCCCGAGAAGCGATGCGGTGTAGAGGAGCTCCGGGTGAGCGGCCGCGGACGGCGTCGTCGCCACCGCGAGCTCCTTCACTCCGGCGATCCGCGCTGGGATTGCGCACATGATCAGCGTTGAGAGGTAGACCGCTCGCCCTCCGGGAACATAGATTCCGACCCGGCTCAGCGGGCGGACCCTGTGGCGAAGCGATACCCCCTCGCCCTGGATCTCGAAGCCGTCGATGGCCTGCCTGCGGTGAAATGCCTGCACCTGCTCGATCGCCTGATCGATCGCCCGGCGAATCGGGTCGGCGATCGGAGCCATCTTCGCCGAGATCCGGATCTCCTCGGGAGCGATCCGAACCTGGTCGAGCGCGGCGAGATGCCGGGAGACAGCCGCATCTCCTTCGCGCCGCACTTCGCCCACGAGCTTCTCGACCGTGCGTCGGATCTTCCGGTCGTCGCCGGCCCTCCCCTTTTCGAGGCGCTCGCCCCACCGCTCGAACGCGCCGCCGGGATACTTGACGATTCTCAAACCGCGACCTCCGTCGATGCGCGCGCAACCCGGTCGACCAGCGACCGGAGCCCCGCGCGGTCCATGCGCCAGGATGATTTGTTCACGATGAGCTGAGGCGACACTTCCACGACCGTCTCCAGCGGCTGAAGCCCGTGAACCCGGATCGTCTCGCCCGTTTCCACGAGGTCGATGATCCAGGGAGCCAGGCCGAGAACGGACGCGAGCTCGACCGATCCCTGAAGCGGAACGATCTCGAGATGAATCGACCGCCGCTCGAGAAAGCCGCGCGCGATATTGGGATACTTGGTCGCCAGCGCGGCGCCAGGACGGGCTCCGAGCGGAGGCGCGTCCGGCGCCGCGATCAGCATCAGCGCGCAGTGGCCGAAGCCCAGCTCCACCGGCCGCAGCACGTCTGCCCCGTGCTCGAGCACCTGGTCGAGCCCGACCACACCCGCGTCGGCCGCGCCGTGCTCGACGTAGACGGGGACGTCGCCATCCTTCACCAGGATCCATTCGATCCCGTCGCGGTCGAAGACGAGCCGGCGGCTCGCCAGATCCTCCCCCGTCGGAACAACGGCTCCCGCCGCCTCGAAACGCTCCAGCGTTCCGCGCAGAAGGCGCCCCTTCGGGATCGCGATTCTCAGCTTCCGGCCTCTCATCGCTCCTCCAGGTAATCGAGACTGAGGGTGAAACCGACTGCCGGAACGTCGCGGCCGAAGTCGCGATAGAGGCCGTCGTAACGGCCACCGCTGGCCACGGGGGCATTCCGGTCCTCGACGAAAACGCGGAACGAGATGCCGGTGTAGTAGCCGGCTTCGACCTCCACCTCGTCGAGATTGAGAATCGCGCGGATTCCGTCCTCCTGCAGGCGGCCTTCGATCGTCCCCAACCGCTCGGCGGCCTCCCGCGTCGGCTCGAACTCCTTCAGCTCGCCCAGGGTGATGTTCCCTTCGGCCATCCGCGCGAGCAGCGCGCCGGCCTTTCCCTCGCACGAGCGAAGCGACCCGGGACGCCGCTGTGCGAGCGCTTCGAGCAGGGAAGGGCGATCGGCGGGAGCCGGAGCGACCTGCTCAATGAGATCCCGGGCAATGCTGGTGTCGACGATGGCGACGACCGACTCGATCCCGCAGGCGCGCACGCTTTCGGCGGCCAGCCGGACGACTTCGGCATCCGCATCGATCGAGGGATCTCCGACGAGCTCCGCTCCGATCTGAAAGAACTCGCGGCTCGCACCGAGGCGGCTGCGCTCGCAGCGGATCACGTCTCCCCGGTAGAAGATTCGAAGTGGAAGCTCGGCGGGGTCGATGACGGGAGCCAGAGCCCTGGCGACCATCGGAGTGAAGTCCGCGCGGATCGCGATCAGTTCCCCCTCCCGGTCGGTGAACCGGTACGCCTGGCGAAGCGACTTCTCGCGAAGCGCCGTAGAGTAGGGATCGACGAAATCGACGATCGGGAGAATGATCTCCGCGTACTCGGCAGATTCGAGCGCCTCGACGACGCGGCCCTCCATCCGGCGCCGGATCGCCGCTTCCGCCACGAGGAGCGCCCGGACGCCGACCGGGTACGAGACGAGAGTCGAGATCGTCGTCATCCGTTCCTCCTGCCGAGAGCCTGCATGAAAAGGCGTGACTGGGAAACCGCCTGCGCCTCGAGGACGGCCGTGCCGCCGAAGACTCCCACGCCCTCGCGG
>JBPPMG010000026.1:0-2068 GCA_051305935.1 Thermoanaerobaculia bacterium | reverse complement strand
GGAGGTCCTTCGCCGACTGCACCGGGTCGATTGGCGCGAGCGGCGAGGCGTGCTTGACCATGTGATCGGCGAATACCGCGACGCTGGTCGCGCTGAGCGTCGCGCGGAACCGCATCAACGAGGCGGCACCGCCTTCGATCACTCCCTGGTCCGTCACCATCGCGCCGGAAAGCACGTTCACACGGATGAACGCGGCGCCGGTCGCGGCCGCGATCGCCATCGCGGCGAGACCATCGTTTCGTAGCACGTTGACGCCGAAGGGGAGTCTGACCTCCCTCGTGATCTCCGCAATGACACGCGTCATGGCGGCGATCGTCTCGGCCCCGACTGTCTTCGCGAACGGCTTGTCACCGAAGTTCTCGACGATGAAGGCGGCGGCACCGCCGTCGCGAAGGGCGGTCGCGTCGCGGACTGCCGCTTCGATCACCTCGTCCATCGATCCGGAAAACAACGGCGCACCCGGGAGGGGCCGAAGGTGCACCATGCCGATGAGTGGGGCTCCGAACCGGGTACGAAAGTCGTCGCGCGTCAGCATGGAGATAATCTTATTGGATTCGGCCCGCCTTTCGGGCTGATCCTCCGGTTCGTCACGCGGAGCTCCGAGGTATCATGCACGCCATGGACGAGGGGTCCCTGGAACAGATCATCAGGCAGTCGGCTGATGAGACGCGCAACCATATCGATATCGTCGCGGAGCGCCTGGATCACAAGATCCAGATCGTCGCTGAGGGCGTCCTGGGTAACGCCGAGCGCATGGAACGGATGGATCTGCGCTTTGATGGGATCGATCGACGCTTCGATGGCATCGATCAACGCCTCGACAGAACGGACGCGCGCCTCGACGGCATCGACCAGCGCTTCGACGGCATGGACCGGCGCTTCGACGGCATGGACCAGCGCTTCGACGGACTGGAATCCGAACTGCATCGGGAATCGGACGAGATCCGCTCCATGATCCGACTCTCGTACTCGGAGCTCGATCGCCGCCTGCGAACGCTCGAAGACGCGGTCACTCAAATCCAGACCCGCATGGACCGCGTCGAGTCACGAATCCTCTGATCGTCAGCCTCTTCCTGCCTGACGCACGCGTGCCGCGGGGCTTGCGTCCTCGGCTCCTCCGGCCTATGCTCGGCAGTCAGACCGCGTCTGCCCGTCGCGGTGGGAAAGTGAGGGTGCAGAAGCCCATGTCGACTCATCTCGAGGCTTCGCTGCAGCAGGACCTGGAGCAGATCCGCTCGAAGGTCACGGAAATGGGCGGGCTCGCCTCGCGCGCGATCACCGAGAGCGTCAAGGCTCTGGTGGAGCGCGACCGGCGCCTCGCCTTCGTCGTGATTCTCCGCGATCAGTACATCGACGAGATCGAGAAGCAACTCGACCGGCTCTGCCTCGAGTTTCTTGTCAGGCACCAGCCCGCTGCGAGCCTGCTCCGCTTTGCGTACGCGACGATCAAGATCAACCTCGAGCTCGAGCGCGTGGGTGACTACGCGGAGAGCATCGCGCGCGAGGCACTGCGCCTGACGAAGGTGGATGCACCGCTCCCGTTCGAGAACATCCAGCAGCTCGCCGATCTCGCGATCCCGATGCTGAGCGACGCGGTGAATGCCTTCGTCAGCCAGGACGAGGCGCTCGCGCGCAAGACCATGGAGATCGACCAGGCGGTGGATCTCCTGCGCGACAAGGTCCTCACCGACCTCTCGCAGGTCTACGTCGACGGCGAGATGCCGTTCGAGGCGCTCGCGCCGATGCTGCAGGCCACACGCCGGCTCGAGCGCGTGTCCGACCAGGCGCGCAACATCAGCGTCGAGACGATCTACATGTGCACCGGCGAATACGCCAAGCACCTCGGCTCCGAGGCCATCCGCGTTCTGTTCGTCGACGAGGGTGGCACCTGCCCGAGCCTCATGGCCGAGGCGATTGCGAGGTCGATGGGAGTCCCGGGTTTCATCTTCTCGAGCGCGGCGCTCCAGCCGTCGGCCGTCGATGCGAAGATGATCACATTCATGGCCTCGAAGGGGCACGACGTCTCGCGCGTGGTGCCGAAGGCCCTGATCCAGGTGCCGAACCTCGA
>JBPPMG010000002.1:0-17168 GCA_051305935.1 Thermoanaerobaculia bacterium | reverse complement strand
CGCGAGCTCGCCCAGATCGTCGGCCACGTGCGCGAGCGCGAGATCGTGAGTCGAGACGAGGCCGATCGCTCCGCGTGAGACGAGCGTCCGAATCACCGCGTCCGCGCCGATCAGCCGGTCGTGAGAGTTCGTCCCGTGGAGGATCTCGTCGAGCAGGAACAGCACCCCTTCGCCTTCGGCCGTCATGTCGACGATCTGCCGGAGGCGGAGGATCTCCGCGTAGAACTTCGACTGTCCCGCGGCGAGCGAGTCGTTGATGCGAATCGACGCGCCGATCCGGATTCTCGTGAGGCTCATCGAGGCCGCACAGACCGGGGCGCCGGCGAGCGCGAGCACGGAGTTGACGCCGATGGCACGCATCATCGTGCTCTTGCCGGACATGTTCGAGCCACTGACGATGAGAAGCCTCGCGGGAGCGCCGATCGAAACGTCGTTGTCGACCCGCCGGTCGGTTGGAATGAGCGGGTGACCGAGTGCAGTGGCTTCGACGCGCGGCGGGCCGTCGGCGATCGACGGGTACGAGTGGCCGGGCCTCTCGAACGCCCACGCCGCGAGTGAGAGCAGCGCCTCCAGGTCGGCCGCGGAATCGATCCACCTGGGCACGTCCGCGCCATGACGTTCGCGCCAGGCGCTTACGCGAATGGCGAGGTTCGTGCGCCAGAGCAGGATCGGTGCGATCGCGACGAAGAAGGCGTTGCGTACGGAGTCGAGCAACTCGACGAGCCGCTCGAGGCTGGAGATCGCCTGCGAGGCGGGGACTGTGCCCGACACCAGCGATCCGCGCAGCCGCGCGAGTCGCGGCGCCTCGAAGGTTCGCGACTCGACGATCGTGAGCAGTTGCGAAAGAACGCGAAGGTCCTCGCCGGCGCGCTCCACGCCCTGGAGGGCCGCGGCGACGCGCGCGCGCAGTGGGAAGGCGAGCGCGGCCTGCGCGACCATGAGCGCGAGCAGAGGAAGATGTCCCCACGCGAGCACGGGCCAGCTCTGGACGAACGACTTCGCGAGCGCGGGCTCGCCCAGTCCGACGAGAGAGACGAAGAACGAGGGGATTGCGAGCGCGAGTGCCGGCACACCGGCGGCGCCGAGAATCATCGCGAGACGACGGATGCCGGGCGCAAACGGAACGTTTCGCTCCGAGGCCCATTGGCCGAGGTGCACGGGATCGACCGTATTCTGCAGGTCGTCGCCCGCCAGTGCCACTTCTTCGCGCAGGTCAAGCTCGCCGGTCAGCTCCATGACGGCTCGCTGGCGCGCGCTCGCCTCGTCGGCGTCCGCCGGCGCCATTAGCCAGGAGGCGAGCCGCGCCTCCCCGACCTGGGTCCTCGTCGCGCAGATGCGCTCGAACAGTGACGCCGGACCAAAGAGGTCGAGATCGTCCGCGTACGGGTGCGAGGGATCCGAGAAGCGCGCCCCGGCGTTGCCTTTGCCGGGCCACGCGTCGGTCATTCGCGCGACTCCCCACGAGTAGAGCGCAACGACTCGCTTGTTCGCTGCAAGCGATTCACGCAGCTTCTGATGGATCACGACGAGCACCACGAAGACGGCGAGCGGAGTGAAGGGGACCCAGCCGGCCGCCGACCTGTTGATCCAGGCGATCCACGCGGTGGCGACGAAGACCGCGAAGACCGCGAGCCTCATGTTGGAGACGGCGCGGTCCTGTGCGCGGAGACGGTCTCCCTCTGCTGTTCTCTCCGCGAGTCGCGATTCGTATTCGCTCAGTGGATCACGCATGGGAGGAGGGTTTTAGCACGAACGCGGGGCGATCTTCACGCTCAATCGTGAGCGGGCATTGGTATCGAATGATTGGTCGCCCCGCACGCCCCCGGGCTGTAGAATCTCTGCACTCGAGCCCAAGCGATGACGAAAGACCCTGACGATACCTTCGGCGATCTGACGATCCGAACGCAGATCTCGCGGTTCATCGAGGCGGCCCCGCCTCCGAAGGTGCATCGCCTCCCCGCGGTCGACTCGGAGTACACGGAGAAGCTCATCGCTTCGGGCTTCGCGGTCGAGCAGATCCACTTTCTCGATTCGGCGGTGCAGTACGCGCCCGAGGGCATCGTCGTGATGACGCCGCGGGATGACGGCTCGCCGAAAGTCGCATTCGTCAACGAGGGCTACTGCAGGATGACGGGACGCGCACGCGAGGAGGTCCTCGGCGACTCGCCGCTGCTCTTCGGCACCGCCGAGTCCGACAAGGCGATGGTCGACGCGCTCGTGCACCCGCTCTGCCAGCGGCGGGGCTTCGAGGGAGAAGCGCTCGCGACGCGGGCGAACGGTACGCGATACATCCTCGACCTGACCGTCGTTCCGGCACACGACGACAGTGGCGCGCTGATCTACTGGATCGCCTACCTGCGCGACGTAAGCGAGAAGAAGGCGCAGGTGGCCGCGCTCGAGCACCAGGTGCTGCACGACGTGTTGACCGATCTGCCCAATCGCGCGTTGCTCGAGGATCGGCTCCAGCAGGCCTTGCTCGCCGCGGAGTCCGACCGGATGAGCGTCGGACTGCTCGTTTTCGATCTCGACGACTTTCGCGAGGTCAACGACACGCTCGGTCACCACTTCGGAGATGCCGTTCTCCGCCAGGTCGCGAGCCGTGTCGCCCCCGTCCTCCGTGCCATCGACACCGTGTCGCGGCTGGGAGGCGACGAGTTCGCGATCCTGCTGCCGAATCTGGTCGACATTCGCGACGCGATGAAAGTCGCCCTCGCGGTCTACAACGCCTTTCTCGAGCCGTTCGAGATCGAGGGACAGACGTTCGAAGTTGGCGCCAGCGTCGGAGTCTCGGTATCACCGATGCACTCGACCGATCCCGCCGGGATGATGCGCTGTGCGGAAGTCGCGATGTATGCCGCCAAGGAGTCGCGAAACGGCTATCTCCCGTACGCCCCCGACCAGGAGACGGCGACCATCACGAGCCTCGCGCTCCGCGTCGACCTCCGCGAGGCGATCGATCACAATCAACTCGTCCTCTACTACCAGCCGAAGATCCATCTTCGCAGCGGGCTGGTGACGAGGGTCGAGGCGCTCGTCCGATGGCTCCACCCGGAGCGCGGACTGTTGCAGCCCGACCAGTTCATCCCGCTCGCGGAGCGGTCGGCCCTCATCAAGCAGCTCACCGACTGGGTACTCGACGGCGCGCTCGCGCAGTGCCGGGCCTGGCAGGAAGCCGGTTTTCCGCTGCACGTCGCGGTGAATCTGCCGACGCAGAGCCTGCTCGAGCCCTTCCTGCCGCAGCGCGTCTCGCGGCTGCTGGACAAGTGGGGGCTCGATCCTCGCGTCCTCAAGCTCGAGATCACCGAGAGCGGGATCATGGCCGACCCGCCGCACGTGCTCGCGATTCTGCACCTGCTCCGTACGTTAGGCGTGAGACTCTCGCTCGACGATTTCGGCACCGGCTATTCGTCGCTCGTCCACATGCGGAACCTTCCGGTCGACGAGATCAAGATCGACAAGTCGTTCATCATGGGGATGCGCCACAACGAGAGCGATGCCGCGATCGTGCGCGCGATCATCTCGCTCGCCCACAGCCTCGGGCACGAAGTCGTCGCCGAGGGTGTCGACGACGAGGAGACGTTCAAGATCCTCTCGGAGCTCGGGTGCGACCTCGCGCAGGGCTACTACCTGACGCCGCCGCTCCCCGCCGACCAGCTGATGCAATGGCTCGAGTCGACGCACTGGGGAGCGGAGGCCACGGAGATCCTGCGCAGGGGCAGGGGCGATGTGTGAGGAGGAATTGAGAATTGAGAGATGAAGAAAAAAGCGCGACCCGGAGGTCGCGCCTTTTTTTGCTGCTTGGGCGGTGAGCGCAACTAGCGCGCCCCCGCCATCTCTCAGTTCTCAATTCTTCAGTTCCGAATTCCGCCGTCAGGCGGTCAGCTTCTCCCAATCCGAATCGGGTGCGTCCTGGGCGAGGAGAAGCCCGCCGTCGGAGCCGATGAAGACTGGGTCCTCCAGTGATCGGACGTGTCCGCCGCCGATCTGGTCGAGACCTTTCTTCAAGGCATCGGCGAGTCCCGGGATGAGTCCGCCGCCTCCCGAGAGGATCACGTTGTTCCGCACCTTTTCCTGAAACTCCGGCTCGACCTTGGAGATCAGGTCGATCATCGTCTCGACCGCCGGCGCGACGAGCGCTTCGCATGCCGCGCGCATCTCGATCGTGATGTCGAGGTCGGTAGGCACGCCGCGAATCGGGGCCTGGACGACCACGGGACCTTTCGGGTTGCCGACAAACGAGTGCTTCTCCTTCCACTCGCGGACCATGTAGACCGTGAATACGGCGTCAGGGTAGCGAGCCTGGATCAGCTTCATGAGCTGGTCGTCGACGAAGTCTCCCGCGTTGGTGAGCGTCCGCTGGTCTTCCTCGGTCGGGTAGCGGCCGCGCATGACGACGAAGTCGGTGGTCCCGGCCCCGATGTCGACGACAAGCGAATGGAGCAGCGCCTCCAGGCCGTACGCGACGGCGAAGGGCTCGGAGACGATCATCAGGTTGTCGACGATGCCTTTGAGCGCGGTGCGGAGGTACTGCTTGTTCGTTCGCAGCGCCGCCGCGGGAACGCCGACGACGGCCCGCGTGGTGCCCGTTCCGTCGACCTTGGCTCCGACGAGCGTCAGCAGATGGCGCAGCAGCTCGCGCACCGCCTCGACGTCCTTCTCGGACCCTTCCTTCAAAAGGCCGCGCTCGAGCGGCCGGTGGAGATCGAGCATCGATCGGTTCGAGAGCGCCTCGTGACCGATCAGCACCGTGCGCTTGAGAACCTTCTTTGCGACCATGTCGACCGGCCAGCCGACGAAACTCTCGACCACGAACTTCTCGCCGTTCGAGGCCGAGATCGCGCTGCGCGACGTGCCGAGATCGATGCCTACATTCAGAACCTGCTGCACTTCCTTACCCATCCCTCAGATTCCTTTCTCCGCCTCGCCACCGCGCACCCGGGCGTAGGCCACGATTCCTTTGAACAGCGCATCGGCGATCTGCTGGCGATAGCTCTCCGTATCCAGCAGTCGCGCTTCTTCCTGATTCGACAAGCAGGCTACTTCCGCGAGGATCGCGGGCATCTCCGTCGCGACGAGCACGACGAACGGCGCCTTGCGGACTCCCCAGTCTTCGAGCTTCGGATTCACCGCGACCAGGTCGCCGTGAAGGTTCGTCTGAATCGCCTCGGCGAGAGCGCGCGACTCGTCCTGCCTGACGTCGGCGTAGATCCCTTCCAGCAACCGGCGGTAGTCGGTGAGCGTGTATCCCGAGCCGCGATTTTCCGAGGCGGCCAGCTCGTTCAGCATCGGATCGTCGGTGGGGCCGAGGTAGTAGGTCTCGATGCCGCGGATCGCGTGGCTTCCACGAATGGAGTTGACGTGCACCGACACGAAGATGTCCCCCGACGAGTCGTTCGCGATGAGCGCGCGCTGTCGCAGGGGAACGGTGCGGTCGTCGTGGCGCGTGAACTCCACGTCGAAGCCGGCCTGCTCGAGCATCCGCCCGAGCCGCGCGTTGATGTCGAGCGTGATGTTCTTCTCCAGCAGCTTGCCCGACACCGTGCCCGGATCGCTTCCTCCATGGCCCGCGTCGAGGATCACGCGACGCACGCTCAGGTCGAGCGCGGCGACGTCGATCGGGACCGGAAGCTCGGTGAACACCTTTTCCGAAGTGGACAGCTGCGACGGACGGGGAGTCTGAATGCCAGCCGGCGAGGCGGTGGTCGCACGCAACTGCACGGCAGGCTCGACTCTCGCGACCGCGCTCCGCCCGGAGTCGAACGGAAACTCCCCAGTCACCGCGGAGACCAGCAGGGTCGAGGCGAGCAGACTCACAGGGAGGAGCACCATGTACGTGCGCCGGACCCACACCTGTGGCCCGCGGCGTCGTTGAAGCGTCCACGGCCCGAACCCCCTCATCGTCTCGAGGTTGTCCAGAACCGCGCCGCTCACGAGCCGTCGTTTGACCCGTTTGAGGTTTCCCATATCCACCCTGCCCTGACCATTGTGCATCGGAGAGGGGAGAATGGGCAATGGAGCTGGAGGGATTGCAGACATTCCGGGCTGATCCTGGAGCGGAGTTTGAGAGATTCGCGAAGGGTCCGACCTGGATTGGCCAGGCTATCTCGCCTGGCTGCCGCCATCCCCCTGCATCCAATCCCAGCAATCGGAGAGCATCCGTTCGAGCGGCACGCTGCGGTATCCCAACTCGCGGACGGCCTTGCTGCAATCGGTCAGGATCGTCTCGCAGACCAGAGCTGCCCCTTCGGGCGTGATCTCGGGTTCGCGGCGCGTGACGAACGAAGCGAGCTCGTAGAGCGTCGCGACGCTCTTCAGGACGAACGCCGGCATTGCTTTTCGGGGAACCGGCTTCCCGACGATTCGTCCGATCGTCTGGACTGCCTCGAGGAACGTGGCGTCGGTCCCGCCGAGGAGGTAGTGCTCGCCGGTGCGTCCCTGCTCGAACGCGGCGACGTGCGCGCGCGCGACCTCTCGAACGTGGCACCAGGAGCCGGCGCCGGGAGGGATTCCCGGCAGCTTGCCGTCGCGCACCAGCCGGATCAGCCGCGCCCAGTTATGACGATCGTGCGGGCCGACGATGTGCGGCGGGTTGACGATGACGGCGTCGAGCCCCTCGGCGACACCGCCGAGAACCTCGAGCTCCGCGGCACGCTTCGTCCGGATGTAGTTGATCCAGGACGACGAAGCGTTCGACGGTGTCGCTTCGTCGATGCGCGAGTGGTGATGGCCGAAAGCGCCGACGCTCGACGTGTGGACGAGCCGTTTCGCGCGGCGGGCGAGTGCCGCGCGGACGACGTTCGCGGTTCCTCCGACGTTCACGAGCGTCTGCTGCGCGTCGCCGCGCTTCCAGAGGCTGGTGCTGCCCGCGACGTGGAAGACGGCGTCGGCCTCGTCGGGCATCGCCGCGAGCACCGACTTCGCGTCGGTGATCGTGCCTTCGCGCGTCGTTACGCCCAGGGCGCCGAGATGCCGCACGTCGGAGTCGCGCCTAACCAGCGCGACGACGTCCCACCCCGCATCGCGAAGCTCGATGACGAGGTTGTGCCCCACGAAGCCCGTGGCGCCGGTGACGAAGGCTCGCATGAGCGTGAGGATAATGCAGGCCAGAGGCCAAAGGCCAAAGGTCAGAGCAGGCGAGCGGTAGGTGACTGCTCAGGGGATGCAGGATCTGAGCGAGTGCGGCGCAATCGTCAGGAGCACGAATCACAAGAGAAAAGGGGCACGGCATGCCGTGCCCCTCGTTGAGTCATCGATGAACTTCAGCCTGCTCTGGCCTTTGGCCCTTGGCCTCTGGTCTGCTCTTCGCCTTCTCGCCTACTTAGCGTACTGATCGATCCACTTCAGCACTTCGTTGTGCCAGAGAATCGAGTTTGCCGGCTTGAGCACCCAGTGGTTCTCGTCGGGGAAGTAGAGGAACCGGCTCGGGATCCCACGGCGCTGCAGCGTCGTGAACGTCGCCATCCCCTGCGTCTCGACGACGCGGAAGTCCTGTCCGCCGTGGATGACCATCATCGGCGTCTTCCACTTCGCGACGTGGTCGATGGGGTTGTGCTTCGCATACGCCGAGGGATTCTCCCAGGGGGTGCCGTGGTGCTCCCATTCGGGGAACCAGAGCTCCTCGGTGTCGAAGTAGGCGAAGCGCTCGTCGAGGTTTCCGTCGTGGGAGACGAGGGCGCGGAAGCGGTCGGGCCACTGCCCGGCGATCCAGTTGATCATGTAGCCGCCGTACGACGCGCCGAGGGCGACCGCGCGGTCGGGGTTGATGAACGGGTACTTCGCGACCGCGGCGTCGAACCCTTTCTGCAGGTCCTCGAGCGGCGCGCCGCCCCAGTCGCCGCGGATCGCGTCGGTGAACGCCTGGCCGTAGCCGGTCGAGCCGTGGAAGTCGACCATCACGGCGACGTAGCCCGCTCCCGCGTAGAACTGCGGGTTCCATCGGTAGTGGAAGTGATTGCTCATCGAGCCCTGCGGCCCGCCGTGGATCATGAAAGCGAGCGGGTACTTCTTCGCGGGGTCGAAGTCCACAGGCTTGACGATCCACGCGTAAACCGTGTCGCCGTGAGCGCCCTTGAAGCTGAACTGCTCCGTCTCGCCCCAGCGCGCGGCCGCGATCTCCGCCGCATTCACGCTCGTCAGCTGCTTGACGGTCTTTCCGTCGATCGTCGTCGAATAGATCTCCACAGGTGACTTGAGGTGGTCCATACCGAAGACGAGGCGGTTACCCGCGAGTCCGGCGATCGAGTTGACCCATCCTTCCTTCACGACCGTCGTCGCCTTGCCGCTCGCCACGTCGATCGCGAAGATCGACTGGTGCCCGACATTCGTGGCAACCGTGTAGATCGTCTTTCCGTCGGCTGACCAGACGATCCCGTCGGCGGAGCGATCCCACGACGGCGCGATTTCCCGCGCCTTTCCGTCGGGCCAGGAGCGGACCATCAGCGCGAAGCGGTCGGCTTCGAAGTCGGGGCGAGCCATCGCGAGGTAGGCGAGCTGTTTTCCGTCCTTCGAGAAGACCGGCCGCGTGTCCCAAGCCTTGTTCTCCGCGGTCAGGTTCTTCGGAGCTGCGCTGCCGTCGATCGGCGCGACGAAGAGGTCGAAATTCGTCGACCACGCCTCTTCGCGTCCCGCATCACGCGCGGAGAAGACGATCGACTTTCCGTCAGGTGTGAACGTGAACTCCTCGGCGCCGCCGAACGGCTTGGATGGCGCGTCCGCATCCATCGCCTTCATGACGTCGACCGGTGCGCCGCCACCTGCCTGCATCACGAAGATGTGCGAGCGGCGCCCGTCCATCCAGGTGTCCCAGTGCCGGAAGAAGAGCGAGTCGTAGATTCGGCCGGTCGCCTTGCTCGCGGCCCGATCGGCAAGTTTTTTCGCCGTTTCCTCGATCGACATTCCGGGGAAGACTTCGGCGGAGAACGCGATCGACTGGCCGTCCGGGGACGCGACGACGTTCGATGCATCGAGCGGGAGGCTCGTCACCTGCACGGCTTCGCCGCCGTCGATTGGCATTTTCCATATCTGCGACGAGCCGGAGCGGCTCGAAACGAACCAGATCGACTTTCCGTCGGGGGACCATCTGCCGCCGGTGTCGGCCGCAGGGTGGCTGGTGAGCCGGCGCGGGGCCGTTCCGTCGGAACCGACGACCCAAAGGTCGTTCAGCCCTTTGTTTGCCTTCAGGTCGTTCGTGCGGAGCGTGAAGAGCACCGACTTTCCGTCGGGGGAGAGCTGCGGGTCCGAGACTCGTTTCATGGCCCAGATGTCGTGGACGCCAAAAGGATGTGTCTCCGCGGCGAATGCCGGGAGCGTCACACAGATTGCGAGTACGACGAGGGCAAGAAGAATGCGGCGCATGATGCCTCCTGAGGCTTCGAGTCGAAGCCCTGATTGGAGTTGGAGCGTAGGGTGAGGGTCCGAGGGGAGTCAAGCGTGGATGTCACGAAAGTGGCGTCCGCGATTTACAATTCTGCAAGGACTGAGATCGGGCGTGTCGAAGTACATACAACGGGTCGTGCTGGGCGGCGGCAAGGTGCGCTGGGTCGGCTGGGAAATCGACGGGGTCGGAACCGAGATCCCCGGGCTGATCCTCGCGGACAGCATCGACGAGGAAGATATCGCGAGCCTTGGCGTGAAGCACTACGTGCCGATGGCGTTCGAGGACTTTCTCGGCATCAGCGCGCAGCTGGCGCCGAAACCGCAAAAGCTGGACGACCAGGACATCGAGTACAGACTCGACGCGCTTCGCGTCGGTCTCGACCGCCTGTTCGATCGCGCGCTGCGCGACGTCTCGAAGGTGGCGATCAAGGCGATGTTCAGCGGCGTCTCGCTCGCCGACCCGCGCATCCAGGCGCGGCTGCTCGAGTGGGAAGGCGAGGGAGCCGTGCAGATCCTCGGCACTGAAGAGTGCTACCTCCGGATCGTGCGCAGGTTGTAGGCAAGGCGTCCCGCCTTGCCCGGAGTTCAGTCAGCGCGGTACTGCGAAGGCGGGACGCCTTCGCTACGAGGCTTACGCCAGCTTCCGCTGCTCTTCCGGCACCTCGAAGGTGAACACTACGAGGGTCTGGTCGTCTTCGGGCGGACGGTTGTTCGTGAACTTCTTCACTGACTGCAGGACCGCCTTCTTGATCTCTTCGGCCGACAGCGTGGCCGATCCCTCGAGCACGCGTTCGAAGCGGTCGAATCCGAATGGCTCGCCGCGATCGTCGACCGCCTCGATGAGGCCGTCGGAGTAGAGCACGAGACGGTCACCCGGCTGGAACTGAACCGTCAGCTCGCGGAACGGCTCGCGCCGTTTCACGCCGAGCGGGAAGCCCCAGGAAGAGAGGCATTCGAGCGACCCCGTGGCGGCACGGAAGAGATACGGGTCTAGATGTCCGGCCGACGAGAAGCGAAGCGATTGCCGCGCGGGATCCATGATGCCGAAGAAGAAGGTCATCATCATCCGCGGTGGTGCGGTCTTCATCACGTTATTGTTGAGCACTTCCATCACGCGGACGGGCGAGGGGTCGTGCTCGACCTGAACGAGCAGCGCCGCCTTGGCCATCGCCATCACGATGCCGCTCGTGAGCCCGTGGCCTGCGACGTCGCCGAACGCGACGCCGATCCGATCGTTCTCGAGCTCGAGGAAGTCGAAGTAGTCGCCTCCGATCTCCGTCGCGGCGCGGTAGTGCGATGAGATCGTCATCCCGTCGATCGACGGATCGCAGGCGGGGAGGAGCGCGGCCTGGATCCTGTTGGCCGCGTCGATTTCGGCCTTCACGCGCTCGCGCTCGACTATGCGCCGCACGTGCGGCGCGAGATCGTCGTAGTGATACTCGATCTCTCGCCGCGTGAAGAGGCCCGCGAGTGCGATAGCGAGGATCAGTCCCAGTGGCAGCGCGGCTGCGAACAGTGGCATCGTCCGCGCATCACCCTCGGCCACGCGTGCGAACGGGAGCAGCTCCATCATCAGCGTCGCGCCGAAGAGGGTTACCGTCGCGGCGAGCAGATCCCAGACGGCGAAGACGATCGCGGCCACGGCGACCAGCCCGAAGCCGAAGAGCAGCGACCAGATTTCGGGAGTGAGTGGCGCGGCCACCGACACGACGGTACCGAGCGCGACCGCAGCCAGCATCGCCACCGTCCGGCTGGCCTTGCGGCGAAGGGCGCCCATCACGAAGAGGAACGATCCGACTGCAATCGTGATCGCCGTCGACAGCGAGCCGAGGATTGCGACCCACGGGCTTCCGGTGAAGGCGAAGGCCGAGGGCATAGTCTGGAATCCGGGGTGAGCGAGCCCCGTGATGACCGGAATCGCGGAGACGAGCAGGGCGAAGCCCGCCGCGGCCGGAGCGCTGAGCGCTCCAGCGAGGAGACTTCGGCCGACGGTCGCGTTGATCGGGTCGCGCCGGAGTATCGCGTCGAAGGAGGCGAGACGCTCGCCCCAGCGCTCGCGTGTGTAGCTCTCGCCGACGGACCAGGCGAGGAAGACCAGAACCGCGATCGGCAGCTGGACGAAAAGCAGTCCGAGGGCAAAGTTCGACCATGCCGTGCTGCGAGCGTCCATCGCGCCCAGTTGCAGGCCGAACGACGCCTCCCTCACCGTGCCCACTCCTGCGAGCAGGGCGAGGACGATCATCAGTGCGAAGAGGAACCCGGCGACGCCGACGCCGACCTCGCCTTCGTGGTACTTCTTCAGGAAGATGATCAGCAGCACGAGCAGCATGCCGAACAGCAGCACGATCCTCGCCATGAAACTGCCGACGAACTCCCGCCCGAACTCGAGCGGACTGCCGTCCCGGTTCTCTTCGATCAGGCTCCAGCCCGAGAGCGTGTCGCCGGCGAAATGCACGCCGACGAGATAGACGATCTCGCCGCTGGGAAAGTCAGTCGGAACGCGGTAGCGAAACGTGTGATCGGTGCGTTTGAGCAGCACGTTCGGGCGATCGCTCTCGAACACGGGGCTCGGTGCGCCGACCAGGACTCGCGAGCGGATGAACTCGTCCGCGCGCTGGCGGAGAGTTTCGGGCGAGGCCGCAGTCGATGTCTCTTCGTTCCTTGGCGTGCGTCTCGCGCCGATGACGTTGCCGTGGCGGTCGACGGCTGCCCAGCCGAACGCCGGAAACTTCGCCTGCCCCGGCCGGTGATAAATGACCCGCCAGAAACCGATCCGGGGTGCGACGACAGGGTGACTGTTCGCGAGCCGCCGTAGCTCGGGCTCTTTGGAAAGCTCCGTCTCGATACTCGGCTCCGTGTTCCAGACTGCCACGGGATACGACCCGTCGACGTCGATGCCGAACTCGCGCGCCGCGTCGTTCGCGATCTCGAGCGCGCGGGCCCTCGTGATCGAGATTCCGTGAGGTTGCGGAGGATCGAACACTGGCAGCAGCGTGAAGAACGCCACGAGGCCCGCGATGCATGCGACTGGCAGCAGGAATCGTCTCATCGGCTCTCCGTGACCTTTCCCGAATCGGCCGCTCTCGCCGGCCGTTGACCGACTATACGGAAGAAACTACATCTTGTTCAGGCGGCGCCAGACGATTCACAAACCTCTGACAAGCTGTCGTGAACGCTGCCGCCCACTCGTGGCCGCCGTCGAACGCGCACCCTTCCGCCGGGCATCCTGCCGCAGCGAGGCGCGCGAGATCCGAGTCGTACTTCGCTCTCGTGTACCACTCGTCGAGGCTTCCGCCCCCGACGAGCGCGGCGGGCACCCGTGCGAGCGATTCCAACGTGATCTCCGGCGGGATGTCGCCTCCGAGCGCGACGACTGCCGCGGGGTACGCCGACGCGGTGCGCCACGCCATCGCGGCTCCCTGGGAGAAGCCTACGAGGATCAGCCTCGCGCCCGCGGCCGCGGTCTCCTCGCGCGCCGCCGCGATCACGCGTCGGGCATACTCGAGGTTGTCTTCGAGCATCAGCTCGCGATCTTCTCGCGTCATCCAACTCGCGACGACCTGCTGCTGGCTTCGGCTGTAGAAGCGGTGAAGCCCCTGGATCGCGACGAGCGCGGCGCCGTCCGGGGCGATTGCGCGGAGCGGCTCGAGAATGGCCTGCGCGTTTTGCGCGTAACCGTGAAAGCCGGCGAGCAGGACTCGCACTGGCTCGCTGCCCGTCCGCTCGAGCAAATAGCGGCCGTGCGTCGTCGTCGCGATCGTTCGTACGTTCGGCTCAGTCATGACAGATCGAAAATGCAATTGTAGGCGAAAGGCGAGAGGCGATCAGCAGGCCGGTTGAGGCGAATTCGGGTTCGTGCGTGTGGCGGAGGCGTCCCGCCTCCGCGCGACGGCCGGAGGCTCGTCGCCACCCGCCGGCTCATCGCCACCCGCCGGCTCATCGCCACCCGCCTTTCGCCTGCCTTACTCGTGCCGCGAAAAGACCAGGCATGCATTCGTGCCGCCGAAGCCGAACGAGTTCGACATCGCGTGGCGGATGTTCATCTCGCGCGCCGTGTTCGGCACGTAGTCGAGATCGCATTCCGGATCGGGCGTTTCGTAGTTGATCGTCGGCGGCGCGACGCCTTCGCGGACGGCGCGGGCGCAGATCGCCGCCTCGAGTCCGCCTGCCGCGCCGAGCAGGTGCCCGGTCATCGACTTGGTCGAGCTCATCGCCACCTTTCGTGCGTGGTCGCCGAAGAGGGTCTTGACGGCAATCGTCTCCGCGATGTCGCCCGCGGGAGTCGACGTCCCGTGCGCGTTGATGTAGTCGATGTCCTCGGGCTTCAGACCCGCGTCGCGCAGCGCGTTGCGCATCACCCGCGCGGATCCTTCGCCGTCGGCGGAGGGCGCGGAGATGTGGTAGGCGTCGGCTGACATGCCGTAGCCCGTGAGCTCGCAGTAGATCCGTGCGTCGCGGGCGAGTGCGTGCTCTCGTTCCTCGAGCAGCACGATGCCGGAGCCTTCGCCCATGACGAATCCATCGCGATCCTTGTCCCACGGCCGCGAGGCGCGCTCGGGCTCGTCGTTGCGAGTCGAGAGCGCGCGCATGGCGGCGAAGCCTCCTACCGCAAGCGGGGAGATGACGGCCTCGGCGCCGCCGGCAATCATGATGTCGGCATCGTCCCGCTGGATCACCTTCATCGCGTCGCCGATGGCGTGAGCCCCGGTCGCGCACGCCGTGCAGGTCGCCGAGTTCGGGCCCTTCGCGCCGAACCGGATCGAGACATGTCCGGCCGACAGGTTCGCGATGAGTCCCGGGATGAAGAACGGCGAGATCCGCGACGGGCCTCGCTCCAGAACGATCTTGTGCGTTTCCTCGATCAGCGGCAGGCCGCCGATGCCCGCGCCGATGATCACGCCGAAGCGTTCGGCTTCGGCGGGGTCGGGCTTGAGGCCGGAGTCGTCCATGCACATCTGCGCCGCGGCAATCGCATAGTGGATGAATGTGTCCGACTTCTTGATCTCTTTTTTCTCGATCCAGTGCTCCGGGCGGAAATCCTTGACCTCGGCCGCGATCTTCGCGGGGTAGGCCGTCGTGTCGAACCGCGTGATGAGTCCGACGCCCGAGCGGCCGGCGAGCAGGCCCTGCCAGGTCTCGTCATTCCCGATGCCGAGGGGAGTGACCATTCCGATGCCGGTGACGACGACGCGTCTCTTGCTCAAACCAAGGGCTCCTTCTTTGACAAAAAGGGAAGCGCCGCAATCGCGGGCTTCCCTTCGTGAAGCTGCAGCGAGGCTGAGGCTACGCCTCAGGATGCCTTGTTCTTCTCGATGTAGTCGATCGCGTCCTTGACGCGCTTGATCTTCTCGGCGTCCTCGTCCGAGATCTCGATCCCGAACTCCTCTTCGAACGCCATGATGAGCTCGACGGTATCGAGCGAATCGGCGCCGAGATCCTCGACGAAGGAAGCTTCCGCCTTGACCTCGTCCGCTTCCACGCCGAGCTGCTCGACAATAATGTCCTTCACCTTCTGTTCAACCGACATCGCCTGACCTCCGAGTGTGGTACGAATTTGCCCCGTCCTTTTAGCACAAGAGCCGCGGATCGTCTATCCTTACGGCCGCGCCTCGACCGAAGCGGTTGCGCGCGCATCCACCAAAGGGCAAAAACCTAATGTTTCGAGCACTTCTGAAATTTCTGTTCTTTGCCGCCGTCCTCGCGGCCGTATGGTACGGACTCCGCATTTTCCGCAGCGGTGACGAGCTCGTCGCCACGATCCTTTTCGATGAGGCTTCCGGGCTGAAGCAGGGCGCCGAGGTCCGGCTGCGGGACGAGCCGATCGGCGATGTGGCAGAGGTCAGCTCGGTTGGCGGGAAGACCGCGGCAACGGTCCATATCCGCAAGGAGCATCGGGGAGACGTCCTCACCGATTCGTTGTTCGAGGTCAGCGGCGATCCGGCCGCGATCCGCGTCGTAAACTCCATCGCGGTCGGCGCGCCGGTCGAGAACGGAGCGGTGATCATCGCGAAACGAGACCGACTCACGACCTTTCTGGCCCAGGGGGGCGAGAAGCTGCAGCCGCACATCGACAGGGCCCGGAAGAAGGCGGGCGAGTGGATCGCGGACTTCGACAACGGAGAGTTCCAGAGGCAGTTCGACGAATGGAAGGCGAAGACCCCCGAGTGGAAGAAGCAGGGGACGGAGACCTTCGAGAAGAACGTCGACGAGATGAAAGAGCAGGTGGACGTTCTCGAGAAGAGCCTTCGCTCCGCGAGTCGCAATGTCGAGGCCGACAAGATCCGGCGAGATTTCGACGATTGGGTCAGGAGAGTCAGCGGTGATTGATCAGAGGGAACAGATGGCGAGACGGACATTCAGCTACGAAGAGGCGCTCGCGCTGTTTCAGGAGATCCGCGAGATCACCTGCACCGCCGTGGACCGCGTTACCGCTGCTCTCGACGGGAAGTCGTTCGACAGCGCGGAGGCGATTCCCGACGAGCTGATCACCGAGTACAACACGATCGTCAGCGAGTGGACCGAGTCGATGGTCGACCGCGGGCTCGAAGTCAAAGGGCTCTGGCTGGTCGATTTCGACAGCGGCAGCGGCTACTACTGCTGGCGCTTTCCGGAGCCCGCGCTCGACCATTTCCACGGCTACGAGGAAGGGTTTGGGGGCAGGGTTAAGCTGAACTGACGAATCAGCCAATGCTGAAAGCCATCGCCTTCGACCTGTGGGAAACGTTGATCACCGATCTGCCCGAGATCGCGCATCGGCAGGAGTCGGCGCGCATCGACGGCCTTGCTGCGCTCCTGGGAGAACGGGGAGCCGCGCCGTTGCGGGAGTCCGTTGCCGCGGCACATCGTGAGACATGGCACCGATGCTGGGCTCTCTACTGGTCGCAGGATCGAGACGTTTCGTCCCGAGGTCAGGTCTGTCACTTCCTCGAGATCCTCGGCATCGATCCCTCTTCCCTCGACGAAGCGTTCCTGCGTCGCTGCGAGGATGCGTACGGCCGTCCCGCGCTCGACCATCCTCCGGTGCTCGTGGATGGCGCGCTGGAGGTGGTGAGCGAAGCCAGGGCGCTGGGACTGTCGATCGGAGTGATCTCCAACACCGGGCGCACTCCGGGCTGGGCGCTCAGGCAGCTTCTGGGCGAGCTGGGGCTGGGAGAATCGATCGACGTCATGGTCTTTTCGAACGAGCACGGGGAGTGCAAACCACTCCCGTCGATCTTCGAGAAGTTGCGCGCGGAGATCGCGTGTGACTTCGCCGAGATCATGTTCGTCGGCGACAACCTGTTCGCCGACGTATGGGGAGCCCAGCAGTGCGGAATGGACGCGGTGCACTTCGCGCCTCCGACCCGCGGAAACGCGGTGGGTGAGCCGACGCACGAAGAGTGGGAGCTGCGCCCCTACGCAACGGTCACGCACCTTTCGGAGCTCGTGCCTCTGCTCCGGGAGGCCTCCCGGTGAGCCGCGCATCGACCGTGCGCGTGGAGACTCCGCGCTTCACGATCGAAGGGAGCTCGCGCGCTGGAGTCGAGAGCTGGTACCGCGTCAAGGAGCTCGGCGTCGCCCTGGATCTCGGTCGCTGCCCCGACAACCTGGTCGGCGTCGGCCGGATCCTGCTCACGCACGCGCACGTCGATCATGCCGCCGGGGTGCCGTACTACGCCGCGCAGCGAAAACTTCAGGGGCTCGAGCCGGGAACGGTCTACGTGCCTGCCGCGAGCCTCGACGGCTTCCGCGACCTGATCGTCGCGCATGAGCGGCTCGAGAGCACGACCTACCAGATCAATCTCGTCGGCATC
>JBPPMG010000536.1:0-2811 GCA_051305935.1 Thermoanaerobaculia bacterium | reverse complement strand
TCCGCGCGATCCGGGTCGGCGACTTTGATGACGTACCACCCTACCTGCCCCTCGCCGTACTCCCGGTTCTCGTCGAAGTAGTCGTGCCGGAAGAACATCTGCGTCGTGTCGGTCCCCTTCTCGGCTCCGTCGTAGATGCCGACGACGTCGAACTCCCACGTCCCCCCTCCCTTGGAGGGCCAGATGGGTGAATGGATCGGGATCTTGTCGCCGACCGCGAAGCCGTACTTTTCCGCCGTCTTCCGGCCGACGATGGCGCCGGTGCGGGTCCGCGCCCATGCCTCCTTCTGCTCCGGAGAGACGACGAACTCCGGATAGATCGTGAACAGCTCTTCCGGCTTGACGGGAATCTGCGCGAAGAAATTCTTCGGCTCCTGATAGATCCCGCCGAACCACGTCTGGTGCATCGCCTCCGCGACGCCCGGAATCGCCTCGATGTCCGACTCGTAGCTCATGGGAAGGAGCTGAATGATCGAGACCTTGTGGCGCACCACGAGACGGTCCGCCCCCGCGAACTCGATTCCCATCGAGAAGGCCTGGCGGATCGCGCCGAGGTATCCGAAAAGAAGAAAGGCGACGGCGATCGAGAGGATCGTCAGCGTCGTGCGCAGCCGGTGCCGCCGGAAGTTCGCGAACAGAAGCGCCAGGTACTTCACGCCGCCATCTCCGTCGAGATCCGCCCGTCGAGAAGGTAGAGCGTGCGCGCGGCGCGCTTCGCCGCGTGAGGATCGTGCGTGACCATGACGATGGTCTTGCCGTGCTCCCGGTTGAGCGCCTCGAGCAGATCGAGAATCCCGTCGCCCGTCTTTCGGTCGAGATCCCCCGTGGGCTCGTCAGCGAGAATGATCGAGGGATCGGTCACGATCGCCCGGGCGATTCCCACTCGCTGCTGCTCGCCGCCCGACAGCGTCCGGGGTGAGTGCTTAGCGCGGTGCGCGAGATTCACGATCCCGAGCGCCGTCTCGACGTGGCTGGCGCGCTCCTTCTTCGAGAGCGACGTCAGAAGGAGCGGAAGCTCGACGTTTCGCGCGGCCGAGAGCACGGGAAGGAGGTTGTAGAACTGGAACACGAGCCCGACGTGCCGCGCGCGCCACCGCGCCAGCTCTCCGCTTCCCATCGCGTCGATCCGCTGACCGTCGACCTCGATCGTACCGCGTGTCGGCCTGTCGAGCCCCGCGATAAGATTCAGCAGGGTCGACTTGCCGGACCCCGAAGGCCCCATGAGCGCGAGAAACTCTCCCCGCGGGATGTCGAGGTCCAGCTTCGAGAGGACGTGAACTTCCTCGCTACCGCGCCGGAAGGTCTTCTCCACCTCGCGCAGGCGGACCAGGGCTTCTCCATCGACCATTCGCGTTCTCCTTCTCTAGGAACTTTCGGCCACGCGGACGCGGTCCCCATCCTTCAATTCGGCCGGACCACCGATCGCGACCTGCTCGCCGGGCGTCAGTCCAGCGAGGATGGTCACCTCTTCACCCTGCGCCGACCCGACCGAGATCGCGCGGCGCTCGACCTTATCCTCGCTCACCACGAAAACCACGTCTTGCTCCCCATCGCGACGCAGCGCCGCCCGCGGGATCATCACAGCGCTCCCGCTGCTCTGAACCGTCTCACCCGAAAGAAACGCGACCTTCACTCCCATGTCCGGAAGAACTCTCGGGTCGGGCTCGTCGATCGCAATGCGTACCCGCACCGTCGCCTTCTGCCGGTCCGCCGCCGGGACGACAGTGATCACGTGCGCGGCGATCTGCCAGTCGGGATAGGCGTCGAGCGTCGCGCGGACCGGCTGTCCCGGCGCGACCCGGTTGATGTAGGACTCATTCACGTCGACCTCGATCTCGAGCGAGCTCATGTCGACGATCGTCCCGATGCCGGTACGCGTGAACCCGCCGCCGGCCGAGATTGGCGAGATCATCTCGCCAGGCTGCGCATTCTTGGAGACGACGACTCCCGAAAAGGGAGCGCGGATGATCGTGTCTTCGAAGTCCTGCTCGCGGAGCTGCACCTGTCTCCGGGAGACCGCGAGCTCGTCGCGCTGCGCCGCGAGGCGCGCTTCCAGCGCGTCGAGCTGAGCCTGCGCCCGGTCGAGATCCGACTGGCTCGCGACCTTCTGTTCGGCGAGGCTCCGAGCGCGATTGAGTTCGAGCCGCGCCTCCTCGATTCGAACCGCCGTTTCCCGAAGGGCGCTTTCGGCAGCCGTAGCCTGCGCCTGCGTCAGCCTAAGCCCTGCCGACGTCGTCGCCGGGTCGAGCCGCGCCAGAATGTCGCCCTCGCGGACCTGCATCCCCTCTTCGATACGGACCTCGATGACCTTCCCGGTCACCTTCGATGAAACGGTCGCCTGGCGTCGCGCGGTGACGTAACCGGTGGCGTTGAGCGCGGTCGTGCCGCCGCCGACGGGAGCTGGTGTGGCGGTCGCGACTTGGATGGAGGCGGCGGAGGGGCGCTGCAGCCACCATCCGAGCGCCACGGTGGCGATCAAGATCAGCGCCGCCGCGACCCAGATGGCTCGCCGCGCGGGGGGACGCTCCTCACCGCGATGGATGCGGAGGGCGTCGAGGGAGGATCGATCGACGTTCATTCGGCTCAATTCGATTACGTGATGGGGACGGTTTTGTTCGCGCCATTGTAACGGTTCATCCGAACACGAGGGGCGAGGGACGAGGGGCGAGTCATTCTGAGAGAGCGCCGCGCCGAAGTGAGTCGCTTCACGAAAACCGCGAGCGCGACCGAAGAACCTCAAAATGGCAGGATCTGGTTTCCTGCGCGTCCTCATCCCTATCCCTCGCCCCTCACCCCTCATCCCTCATCCCT
>JBPPMG010000530.1:0-4374 GCA_051305935.1 Thermoanaerobaculia bacterium | reverse complement strand
GAACGGCGATAGGCGAGAGGCGATGTGCAGGCGACCGTGGCCGATGTGGAGTGCGAAAGCGAAGCTTTCGCGCCCGAAGCGCAGCTTCGGGCGCGTGACTCGCGACGCTTCGCGACGCCGCGAAAGCTTCGCTTTCGCACTCCAGACGGGACTGCTCTTCGCCTCTCGCCTGCCTTTAGAGCGCCTGCCGCGGCGGGACGATTGCGTTCGACACGATGAGGCCGACGACGAGGGCAACGGAGATGAGTGCGACGGAGAACACGGTCGCCATTCCCTGGACGATGTCCTGCTCGAGCAGCGAGGCGATCCCGGTGAATCCGAGGCCGCCCGGAACGAGCAGCATCATCGCGGGAATCCGTGTCAGCCCTGCCGGGCGGTTGCCGTAGCGCGCATGCAGGTTGCTTGCGGCCCCGGCCACGAACGCGCCGATGCAGACGCCGAGCTCCGGCCCGACGACCGATGAAGTAACGCGCACGCCGAGGTAGGTGAGGACGCAAGTGGCGAGGATCGCGCCGAGATCGCGGATCGGGGCGCGCATCAGAACGGTGAGCGTGAGTGTGGCGGCGAGCACGGCGAGCGCCTCGGTCCAGAGTGGCAGCGGGACCGGCGGGCGATCCGCCACGCCTCCCATGAGAAGTGCGCCGAGCTTGCCGCCACCGGCCACGCCGAAGCCGAGCATGAGGAAGACGACGACCGCGCCCAGCAGGCGTGCCGCGCCGGAGACGAGGCTGCGCTGCGCGATCTCCGAGATCGCAATCGTGATCGTCAGGCCGGGAACGAGGACGATCAGCCCCGCCACGGTGACGATCGGAATTGATGCGCCACCGATCAGCGACGCGCCGACGACCGCGATGAGAGAGACGAGAAAGCCCGCGATAACGTTGAACAGGCGAGCGACGGGCGGAACGCGCGGCGCAGCGAGAGAGAGCAGACCCACGGCCAGGCCGGTGACGAGCGCGAGCAGGATCTCGTGCAGCCCTGCGCCGAAGAATCGCCCGGCCACGCCGGAGGTCGCCGCGAAGGCGACCGTGGTGAGCAGCGGGCCGTAGCGTGGCGGCGCAGCGATGATCTCGTCGAGGCGTCGCGAGCCCTCCTGAATCGTCATGGCGCGACGGAACACGCCGCGTCCGATCTCGGTCACGTCGGACATCTTGCCGAGGTCGAGCTCCGTGTCGTCGACGCGCAGGATCTCGACGTGCCGGCTCGTCGGATCGCCGGGTGTCTCGATCGACGCGAAGATTCCGGTGGGGAGTGAGAAGAAGCGGCCCTCCAGCCCGAGGAGCCGCGTCAGCTCGGTCATTCCCTCTTCGAGACGGTGCGACGGGGTGCCGTAGCGATGCAGCGCGTGCATCAGTTTGAGAAGGAACCCGGCACCCTCCGCGTGAGGCTTCGGCGTCATTCGATCTCCATCGGCTCGATCTCGAACGAGCAGTCAGGGCGGATCGCGATCGTGTGACTTGGCGGGATCGGAATCCAGTCGGCGGCGCCCCGCGTCAGCGGCTCGGATGCGACCATCACGACGCCAACCTGATCGCCGAACGGATCGACCATGTCGCCATCTTCGCCGTCGCACTGGTAGGTTCGTCCGGCGGAGTAGTAGAGCGATGCAGGCTCGCGCGTCGTCCCGTGGACGAACCGCGAGACGACCATCGAGCGCCCGTCGGTGACGGCGAAATTGCACGCCATCATTTCCGAGACTCCGGCCTCGTGTGTCAGGCGGACGAGCTTGTCGATCGTCGCGATGACCGCCGAGCGCAACTCGCCCGTCGTCGGCTGTGCGCTCGCCCCACCTACCTCGTCGAGCAGGAGCGCGAAAGCGTGCTCCGAGTCGGTCGAGCCTTCGATCGTTCCCCACGCCGCGTCGGAGAGCATGTTCTGGAGGCGTCGCTTGATCTTCTGGAACTCGCCGATCGCGCCGTTGTGCATGAACATGAAATGCCCGTGGTGAAAGGGATGACAGTTCGACTCCTGGACCGGAAAGCCGGGCGACGCCGCCCGGATGTGGGCGAAGAGTCGCGGCGATTCGATCTTGCTGGCGAGACTCTCGAGGTTTCGATTCGACCACGCGGGCGCGGTCGATCGCATCACGCAGGGGGTCGGATCGCTTCCCTCGAGGTAGAAGCCGACGCCAAACCCGTCGGCGTTGAACGTCTGTGAAAGCATCTCCGAATGGTGGCTCTGCCGGACGAGCGAATGGCGCGGCCGGTAGAGCAGATCGGCGATCAGCACCTTGTGGCCCTGGTACGCGACGAAGCGGCACATGGGGGCAATTGTATGGGAAGGCCAAAGGTCACAGGTCATAGGTCAAAGCAGACAAGAGGCGAAGGGCGAGAGGCGAGAGGCGATGAGCAGGCCAGAGGCCAAAGGTCAAGGGTCAAAGCAGGCAGGCGAGAGGCGATGCTTCCGGCGAGGCACCGCCGACGGCGGACAATGAGCGGCCCGGAGGTCAGCGCGGACTGCGTCGCGAAGCGACGACGGATCGGTAGCCCCCGGCTTCAGCCGGGGGGAACGGAGGCATGGAGAATTCACGGCGCCGCTTCAGCGGCGTGACACGCGAATTGCGCTATCGTTTCCGTTGCGAGAGGAACGCCGATGGTACGAGCGACGAAAACTGCTGCGAAAAAAACCGCGCCTGCCTCCCCCCTCCGCGTCCGCCCGCTCCGCCGCAACGACTGGGGCGTGATCGAACGCCTCTTCGGTCCGCGCGGCGCGTGCGGGGGCTGCTGGTGCATGGTCTGGCGCGCGGAGTTCGGAGGGAAACGCTGGCGCGAGTCGCTCGGCGAACCGAACCGGCGTGCGTTCGAACTGATGGTGACGTCCGGCGAGGTCCACGGCGTCCTCGCATTCGCCGGAAGCGAGCCGGTGGGGTGGTGCTCGATCGGTCCACGCGGCGACTTCCCCGGCCTCGAGCGGAGCCGCGTGCTCCGGACCGACTGGACTCCGAAGACGTGGTCGGTGACCTGCTTCTTCATTCCGACGAAGCAGCGGGGGCGAGGCGTGGCGACGGCGATGCTCGAAGCGGCGATCGAGCTCGCGCGGAAGCGTGGGGCGACCGAGCTCGAGGGCTATCCGCAGAAGATGCTCGCGAGCGGTGATCTGCTGCCCGGGCCGTTCGCGTGGACGGGAGTTCCCGCACTCTTCGAAAAATGCGGATTCAAACGAATCAACCCGGGCGAGGGCAGGCCGATCTACGTCCGGAATCTCGTTTCGAAGGCTCGAAGTGCAGCAGCGTCGAAGGGGGCTCGAACATGAACGAACAATCGTTTGACAGCCGATGGCGGCTCGACGGAATGCGCGCTATCGTGACCGGCGCGACGAAGGGAATCGGCCGCGCGATCGCCGAAGAACTGGCGCTTCTCGGTGCGGCCGTCGGCGTCGTCGCGCGGAGCGGCGATGACGTCGACGCAACCGTCACCGCGCTGCGCCTCGCGGGCTTCGCCGCATGGGGTTGCGCCGCGGACGTCGCGACCGCGGAGGGACGCGACGCGATCGGTGCCGCGATGCCGGCAGACTGGGATCGGCTCGACATCCTCGTGAACAACGCGGGCACGAACGTTCGCAAGCGAGCGCTCGAGTACACCGATGACGAGATCGAGAGGATCTTCAAGACGAACCTCTCCTCCGCGTTCAAGCTCTCGCGGGCGATGCAGCCGCGGCTTGCGGCGTCGGGGCGCGGCGCGGTCGTGTTCATCGGCTCGGTCGCCGGGATCACGACGACCGGCACCGGAGCGATCTACGCGATGACGAAGGCTGCGATGGGACACCTGGGGCGCGTGCTCGCGGTCGAATGGGCTCGCGACGGAATCCGCGTCAACACGGTCGCTCCCTGGTACACGCGTACGCCACTCGCCGAGCCCGTGCTCGCCAATCCCGTCTACGTCGAGCGGATTCTCGCGCGCACGCCGATCGGTCGCATCGCGGAACCGAGTGAGGTCGCCGCCGTGGTCGCCTTCCTCTGTATGCCCGCATCGTCCTACGTCACCGGCCAGGTGCTCTCCGTCGACGGCGGCTTCACCGCGTACGGGTACTCGCCGGAGCCGCTGTGAAGGCAGGCGAGAGGCGAGAGGCGATAGGCGATGAGGCGATGAGGCGATAGGCGATGAGCAGGCACACGACGGTGCTGAGCGCTGCGCTTGTGGGGTGAGAGGAAGACTGAAGAGAGAAGACTGAAGAGTCTGGGAACCGAGGAAGCGTCTGCCACGAACTGGTCACTCTTCAGTTTTTTCGGTGCACTCTTCTCTGCCTCTCGGTACCCTCTTCTCAGCACTCAGCACTCAGCACTCAGCACTCAGCACTCAGCACTCAGCACTCAGCACTCAGCACTCAGCACTCAGCACTCAGCACTCAGCACTCAGCACTCAGCACTCAGCACTC